>JBEKXG010000683.1:0-2631 GCA_049512295.1 Syntrophobacteraceae bacterium | reverse complement strand
TCGCTCAGCATTTTCTCCAGCCCTTTTTCACCGTCAGCTATACGTTTTTCCAAAGTCCTGATTTCCAGAGCCAGGTAGTTAGGGTCCTTGGTTTTAATAAAAGCCCTGGCCCGGCGATATTTTCTGGCAAAATCGGCAGCGCCTTCCAGATATTCCCGGACAAACCCGCTGTAGGCTTTGAGAATCTCCGCCACTACCGGACTGTTTTCGGCATCGTAATGGACAAGCCGGCCGCCGGTATCCAAAATCGAGCGCAGCTCAATCGTCAGCTCATCGGCCAAGCCCGTCTCGGCCCTAAGTTTTTTGAGCGGCTCTTCTTTAGCAGCCTGGGCTGCTGATGCGGTTTCATCTGCCGCTTTGACCTCTTTTTCCATTCTGTTTTTCAAACCGTTGCGCGCGACCCAGAAGGCCGAAGCTGCTCCAACGATCAGAACGACTATGCTCAATGGCGGCCGTTCTATATCTATGGCTATAATCACTGCCGCGACCATGATAACGATCGGCATCAAATAAATTTCTTTCGGGATTTTCTTCGATTCCATATTATCTCCTCAACCGGGGTTGCGCCGGCTACATGGAGTTGGCAATGAAAACGGCCACACTGATTTGTATGCAGGCCGCGAGAACTGCTACGGCCTCGTTACGCTGCCTGTCCATTTCGTCTGCATAAGAAGCCCCGGGCATAAATATCTTTTTGGCCAGAGCCTTAAAAACAAAGAGAGCCAAAAGGCCCAGGGCCAGATAAATTCCAAATCCTTCGAGTCCGGGTATCCATCCGGTAAATGGTCCGATAATACTGGCCCTCAAAATAATGGAGATGGCGATTAGCATTCCAGCCATATCAACCCCTTCGGCTATGTTGCCTTTTAACTCGATCTGCTCCTGGATATTGCGTCTCGAGATGGCCACATCCAAATAGAAGGCGATGACCAGAGCTATTTGACCGAGAATAAAAAACACTCCTGCCGCCCAAAGGCCCCCGCCCTCTCCGGAGAAGGCGCCATTCATTATTATGCCGGTGCCGACAAAAGTGGAAAATTCCACGGCCCCGACGGCCACATTACCTTTGGCCACCGCTTCGTCGTTATTGACTTTGCGAAGGATTATCCTGTCGTTGATCTGAAAAGTTATGAAAAGAAAAATCACGATCATGATTGCCGCCTGCAAAAAATTCCACAAATCAACCGGGATGTTCGACGATTTGCCTGAAAGAACGCCGGCAAGAGCCAGAAACAGACCGAGACATGTCCCGGACTTTCTCAGCCCGACAGCCAGATTGCTTTCCAGCAGCATTGCCTTATCCTCATCAAAAGGGGCGCGCTTGTCGTCGACCAGTTTGACCAACCATACCACCAGTATGCCCAATAATGGATAAACGGTCATTTGAAGCACCATGTTCCAGAAATCCACTCTGATTCTCCTTCCGTTTGTCGGTGTTGACTATTCGAATCTGTGCGGCACAAACCGGCTCAGGTTATCGGTGACAATAGTCTGCGACTCCCGGATGCCCATGCCGGCGCTATTGCCGCCGATCACCCAGCAGCCGGGTATCGGATAGTTTCCATCCAAACAGGGAACAGGAGCCAGGGCCTGATAAATGTAGCCCTCTTCGCCATAAGTGCCGGAGGTATGAAATCCTTCCCTGCCTTTGTGGTACACGGTAACGTTGGCTCCCTCCCTGGAGAGCAGGGGTTTTCTCACGAATTCTTTCATCCCCCTCGGCCCGTCGAAATAGGCTTCGAGAAGATTAGGATGCCCCGGATTGAGTTCCCAGAGAACGGGCAGTATACCTTTGCTGGAGAGAATGAGCTTCCAGATGGGCTCGATCCAGTTCATTTTGTCAAATGTTTCCACCAGATGTTCCCCGTACTTATCCGCCAGGAGCCACTCCCAGGGATAGAGTTTGAAAATGTTTTCAATAGTGATGTCATCCAAAGTGGTGAATCGGGTGAATGGTTCGATCCCCAGGCCAATATCGCCGATGAAGATCATCTCCGCCTTGATTCCGGCGTCAATGGCCGTATCCATGAGATAAGTGGTCGTGACCAGGTCTTCCATACTATCAGCGACACAAGTCAGGTAGAGTTTGCTGCCTTCTTCCCATCGCCGGAATATTTTCGGCCAGGTTTCCAGGAGTTTTTCATGGATGGAATTAAACTGATCTGATTCGGAACCAAAGATTTCCTGGAGCCAGTACCACTGAATGACACTGGCTTCAAGCAAAGCCGTCGGTGTGTCGGCGTTGTATTCCAGCATCCCGGGCGGGTTGACCCCATCATAGGCGAAGTCGAACCGGCCATAAAGCGTGGGTTCTTTCCTGGTCCAGGATTTCTTTATAAGACCACCGGCCTCCGGGGGGATGCCAAGTTCCGCGAAACGGTCATTGTCGATGACATACTGGACAGCTTTCATGGACAGTTCATGAAGATCGTTGACTGCATCATCGAGAACATCAATTTGTTCCGAATTAAACAGGTAATAAGCGCTTTCGTTCCAGTAGGCGCCGTCAGGATTATGATGATAAAGCAATCCCGAGGCTTCGACTTTGGTCTGCCAGTTTTCGCGGGGCTGGATCTTTATTCTCTTCATATTTTTCCCCTATCCTCCAATCCCGCCGCCACCGTGAGCGGC
>JBEKXG010000682.1:0-2598 GCA_049512295.1 Syntrophobacteraceae bacterium | reverse complement strand
TATCTGGACAGGACAATCAGGAGGGCAAAAGCAATCATCGAAGAAACTCGGCATCGGTCCAAATAAATCGCTTGTGCCATTTAATCAGATCAAATAAGTCCATTTTATTCAAAATCCAACAGCATCACAACCAATACACCTATTAGCGGGCTTCCACAAGCGGCACGCTGGTGCGACTATCGTCGTTTGTGGCTGCGGCGGGTCGCCCAATGACCTTAAAGACCCGGGGCGACTATTTAACTATTCTGCAGATTAATTCCAAAATCTCGCGCTGCCCTCCATTTTGGAACCCATATTAGAAATCGTCTCGATCCGAGAAAATCGATTGTAGGGCATTTTAGAGCAGTCTTTTTTTTATTATTCTTTCTGAGGATGGATCGGAGCTACCGAAAGAGCCGCCGCAAGGCATGACCGATCCCCCAATCTTTTAAAATCCGGGACGCAAAAATTCGGGACTTTCCCTTCGGTTGTTTTCTAAAATCAATGCTGTTCCCTAAAGTTAATGCTGTTCGCTAAATTAATGCTGTTCGTCTTCAAAAATTCGGGACTTTGGCTGGAGTTGAAGGCCCGGCTAGTTGAGGCCCTGATTTTTGGCTAGCTAAAACGGACGTGGACTATAAGGAAGGGGTGCTGGCGGTGTGAATTGGGTATTCGGTTCGGGGTGTGACCCGTGCCCTGAATTGTCACTTGGTGATGCTCGGTAACCCTCGGTGCTATCAAACTTGTCGTCTTCAGGAAAAACTTAGTAAAATCAACACATCGGCCTAATCTGGCCTTCGGCATTGGGAAATTCCCTGCAGTAATTTTTGCAGTAATCCGGCCCATAAAACCGCGTAAAAAGAGGTAAAGTGAAGGAAATAGAAGTAAATGCATCAACGACTTAAGCTTCTGCATTTACACGCAAATAGTTAATTTTAGGGCCTTGTCGGTCCCATGTCCAGTTTGGCTGTTAACCACTAGGTTGGCGGTTCGAGTCCGTCCCTGGGAGCTTTTAAGGTCAGGATATTCCTGGTTTATTTGCTTTTCGACAAAATTGGTTTGTTGACCGGGGTGGTTGCTGCTCCGTGAAATCACGCAACCTGCGTCATGGGAGTGACTTCTTTTTCCAGTCTTCCTTCCAACCTCGCCCGGGCGATTTCCAAATCATAGTGGGCCTGAAGGTTCATCCAGCTCTGTGCGTCAGTGCCAAAAAACCGGGCAAGCCTCAGAGCTGTGTCGGCAGAAACGCCTCTTTTTCCCGCGACAATCTCGCCGATCCGCCTCTGGGGGACCCCTATGGATTTAGCAAGTCTGTATTGGGTGATTCCGAGCGGCTTAAGGAAATCCTCGATCAAAATCTCTCCCGGATGAACTGGGGGCATATCTCTTTTCATGTCGAATCCTCCGTCAGTGGCAATCCGTGATTTCGATGTTATCGGCATCGCCGTCCCGCCATTCAAAACAGATTCTCCACTGATCGTTTATCCTGATACTCCACTGGCCTTCACGGTCGCCGGTAAGCTTTTCGAGTCTATTAGCAGGAGGTACCCGAAGAAAGTTTAAAGTGGCTGCACCGTGAACCAGAGTAAGCTTTCGAAGGGCAATCCTCTGGATATTCTCAGGCAACTTCGATGAGAATTGTCCGTTAAAGATCTTCTCGGCTTCTTTGTCTTTGAATGATTTGATCAACCTCCGGCCTCATCTCCGGAAATGAATGCTAACGCATATCGATAGTAATGTAAAGTGCCCACCTGATTCTCAGAGGCTGACTCGTTCTTCCCAGTGCCCGGTTTGGTCCGTTCCGGGGAGTCAGAAAACATCAAGGGTCCGGGCTGAAAAAGGTTTAGGCCCTTATTGCTTTTCCGTGCATAATAAAAATTGCTGAAAGCGGCTGCAATAGCCTATGCCGCGGACCTCACCCTTGGAGAGATTCCTCGAAATGCCTAAAGAAGAAGGAGGAAAGTCCATGCCTACCTACGTCATCAACATACGCGACATGGATGAGGAAGATGTGAAGCTCCTCGAATCGTTAGCCGAACGCCTTAGGGCCAAGCGACGCAAGGCGAAGGGGAAAAGTCCTGAACCTGAAGATGACAAGTTTGAAAAGAGCGCCGGTTCCTGGGCCGGCCTCATCGACGGGGAAGAGTTAATCCGCAATATCTATGCTGATCGGCTGATTTCCACTCGGCCGGAGGTAAAGTTATGAAGATGATTTGATTTCTCCAGTGGCAATACCTCATTACCGGATAGTGGAGACGAAAGACAGATGGATTGGCAGGATCACATCACCACGGACCCGACAGTGTGCCATGGGAGGGCGTGCATAAGGGGCACCCGGATCATGGTCTTCGTCGTCCTTGACAACTTAGCGGCTGGTGTCAGCCTGGAGGAGCTGCTGACGAGCTATCCGGGTCTCAAGCGAGAGGCTGTGCAGGCTGCAATCGCGTATGCTGCAGACCTCACGCGGGAGAGATTCCTTGACCTGCCTGCCGCTTAGGATCATAGAATGAAATTCAAAATCGACGAGAACCTGCCCATCGAGATCCCGGATATTCTGGTGCGATCCGGTCATGAGGCTCTGACCGTCCATGATCAATAGTTTGGCGGGAGTGCCGATTC
>JBEKXG010000681.1:0-2594 GCA_049512295.1 Syntrophobacteraceae bacterium | reverse complement strand
CCAGGATGGGGCTAAGAAGGGCCGCCGTCTTAGCGGGGTTTTGGATTTGACCTCCAAAAGCATAAAGCGAGCGCTGCGGGACCGAGTAGGACAGCACTCTTCCCTGCCTGTCGTAGATGGTGCCTCTATAGGCGGGGACTGTAAACTTGGTGTTTAAACAGGCATTGGCGCGACTCACCCAAAATGAGTGTTCGATCACCTGGAGACGAAAGGCTTTGACTACAACGGTGCACAAGCCTGCAATCACCACAAAGTTGAAGAGCACGCGGCATGACCAGTAGCGGGAGTTCAGAAATTTCCGCGGCTCGCGCCTTTCCATTGTTTGCCCCCGAATTCATCTGCGCCCGTTTGTCTTTAACCCGGCTAACGCATCACCACTGTTTGATCGGGCCTGGGCCGCGCCAGGCCGAACTGGTTTTGGCCAATCTCACCCAGCCGCTGCGGGTCTCGAAACCGAGACCACTCAATCGTCAGCTTCCGCTGGACCATGCTGAGGAACTCGCTTTCCTCATAGATTTTTGAAAGCCGGTAACCGTTCTGGACCTGCTGAACGTAGAGCCAGACGTAGAAAACCGCGCAGATGACGAAAACAGCACCCAGAAAGATTGCCGACGCAAGCCAGGCCCACATGCACACAGACGTTGAATCCTTGTGCTCAAACTTAAAGTCACCCTCCGGCTTCATGCTGAGGATTGAGGCGCTTTTTTCAGATCTCTTCATAAGGAGTGAATCCAATAAAAAGCGTCATCAAATATCCCATTCCGGCCTCCTGTGACCAGGACCGGGGCAATGGAAGTCCCGCGCAAAGCTGCGCCCGGTTGACGTACAGTACATATCCGACCTGGCCATCCGGTTAGAACTTTGAGGCTCGCAATAATCCGCTAAGCCGTGTCTGAAAAGAAAATGTGTTGAAGGGCAGCCGTTTCTCGCAAACTTTTTCTTAGAGGTCCTTGCCTGCATGATTGCGCCCCTTTCCTTCTCTAAATTACCAGGTGAATTTCTCTATGCCTCCGAATCTGACGGGAACCATTCTCGCTTATCTTTTTATCCCCCCCTCCAAGGTTTGTTGGTCCTTTTCACTCGCCGGAAGAAGTCTCCGGACGGCCACCCCGCGCGGCCGTCCGGAAAGCCCTCTCTTCTTCCTCCCCCTTTTCCCCGAAAAACCTGTCTAACTATCCCCTTTCGGGGTGAATCCGGCTAAACCCCCTCCGGGCCCCCTCAAACCCGGAGGGAGTTTAGCCGTGGCGCCTGCGAATCAAGCCTTTCGTCAATCTCCACGCTCCGCGAGGTCCAGCTTCTCGATTGCCCTGAGCCTTGCGCTGCGTGCGCGCGGGTTGCGCTCGACTTCATCCGGCGAAGGCCGGAGAGCTTTTTTAGTAAGCAGCCGAACCAGCGGTCTGCCTTCGCACTCGCACGCAACGCGCTCGCGCGGACAGCGGCACGACCGGGACCAATTCTTGAGCGCCTCTTTTACGACCCGGTCCTCCAGCGAATGGAAAGCGACCACGCAAAGCCTTCCTCCGGGTTTGAGAACGTCCAGCGCTTCGGGTAGGAAACGCTCCAGAGAATCGATCTCCCGGTTCACCGCAATCCGCAGGGCCTGAAATGTGCGTGTGGCCGGGTGAATCCGGAAAGAGTCCCTCGTCCTGGGGACGGTTTTCCAAATAAGTTCGGCCAGTTCCCGCGTGTTCGCAATGCGGCTCCTTTTCCTTGCGGCCGCGATTGCGCGCGCGATCCTTCTCGACAGCCTTTCCTCGCCGTACCGGTAGATCAAGTCGGCCAGGTCCTTTTCCGGGAGCGTATTTACAAGCTCTGCCGCCGTTTGAGGCAAGCCGCGGTTCATGCGCATGTCGAGCGGCCCTTCGTTCATGAAACTAAATCCCCGTTGCGGGTCCTCGAGCTGAAAACTCGAAACCCCCAGGTCGACTGCGATTCCATCGACCTCCATGATGCCGTGCTCGTGAAGGACTCGGCGTATATCGGCAAAGTCTGCCTTTTCCAGAATGAGTCTTTTTCCATATCCGCCCAGCCTTTCGCGCACACGCTCTATCGCTTCCCAATCCCAGTCCAGACCGAGCACGACCCCCTCCGCCGCGCTTTTCTCCAGAATCGACCGGGCATATCCCCCTCCGCCAATTGTGCCGTCAACGTAAATACCGCCCGGTTTGCAATTGAGAAGTTCAATAACCGGCCCCAGCATGACCGGAATGTGTTGACTTTCCCTTGGGCTTTCACCCATACTAAAGGCCGGAAATCGCGATGGTTTCCATTATCTTTTGTTCGTTCTGTTTGTCCCGCTCAACCTGGAGGTCATAGGTGCCCTTGTCCCAGATTTCGAAGTTCTCGAGCATTCCGACAAGGATTACCTCCTGGTCCAGGCGAGCATCTGTACGAAGCAGGGGCGGTATCAGTATTCGTCCCTGATTGTCGAAATCACATTTCTCCGCGCCCGAAATGAAGCGCCGCACAAAGGAGCGATGCTCCGGATGAACCGGGGAACGATGCAACCCTTTGGCGTCGATCGCATCCCACTTCTCGGGGGGAGAGGCGACAAGACACTCCCCGTATTGGGAGACAATGAGAGCGTCGGTGTA
>JBEKXG010000680.1:0-2587 GCA_049512295.1 Syntrophobacteraceae bacterium | reverse complement strand
ATGCTTTAGGATAATCCGCTAACCTAAGTTTCATTTAACGAATCTGTCTGTTGCCCCGGAGGGGCTTTGTCGTGTAGCCAGGGACGTGAGTCCCTGGTACAGGGTATAATATCGGTTCAAGCCCTGGAAGGGCGACATTAATGAGCAGGTTCCATTTCAATGTCGCCCTTCCAGGGCTTTTGAATTCTCGTATCCCGTTTCCCGGCGGCTAACGCCGCCGGCTATACGACTAAGCCCCTCCGGGGCAAAACCTAACTGAGCCTTATACAAAACTTGTGTTACTAGCCGGATTTATTATACCTTTGCTTCACTCCCAATGACAAGTTCATGTAAGATAAGCCCTTGTCGCCATTCCCTTGGCATGATAGTATTTTTGTGGTCTTTTTCGGAAGGAATGTTGTATGGCACAATATCAGGCGGCGATAATACCTCGGCCTTTGGATTGGAAACCGGCCTGCCCGGACGACGTTCCGCTGGAACTGGATGGTCCCGTGGCCGTGTTGGGCCAGTGGGACGATCTTTTCGAGGCGGTGGCTCGGGCGATCGAGCACAACCAAAGCGACGAGGCCATGGCGCGCGGGCGCTGGGCGGTAGTGGTCGAACCCGGGAGTCTAGGCCGCTTCTGGCCGGCGGCTCGGCTTTGCACGCCGCTTACTTATAAAGTGACCGCCATCTGGTGGCCTGACGGCTGGGAACCGAAAACGCCCCTGGACGTGCCCAATTGCGTGTGGCAATCGCAAGGGCGGAAAGGAGGCCAGTGGCTATCGTATCAGCAGGCCGAGGCGACCGTGCGCAATCTGAATCAGCAATGCCTGGATAATCCTTCCACCACCTGGTACGTGATAATTGCTGTGGAAAACGAGGCTCTGTCGCAGACGATTTCCTACGATCCTTCCGGCATGGAAACCACGGTCGAGGTGCGGCGAATACACGTCATCCGCCCCAAAGAAGGCGGCCGAGGCGACTGCTCTCACTGTCCGGCACATGATTTTCAATGCGCAAAAGCCGACTGGACCAGCCAGGTCCAAACGGTTACAGCCACGCATAGCCGGGCGCTTGGCGAATAGAAAAACGGGAATCTAACCCGCAATCCAAGCAATCTGTAGGGTGCGTGAAACGCACCGTTTTCTAGTGATTATTGTACATTTCATGCACCGTATAGCAGAATGTGGTGCGTTTCACGCACCCTACTAAAATCGGCGCAGCCGAGCATAGCCCGCGGCGAACAACGCGCCGACGGCCAAAAGCACAAGGGCGGAGGGTTCGGGAATCGCCGTGACATCGCCGCCCAGCGAACCGCCTGTGCCGCTGCCGATAGTGAGCGTGCTTACTGTCACGCTTGTGGCGGTGAGGTTGCCGCTTAATATGTCCAGGGCGTAAGGACCAGAGATGCCGCCGGATAAATTGAGCGTGCCAGTGCCGGAGACGTTCACGTCGTTATCCATGATCACCGGCGCGCTAATGGTATGGTTGCCCGCCACGGAAATCGTGGAACTGCTCCCGGAATTGTCCAGGGTGAGGCTGTATCCGCCCGTGCTCTGAATAGTGGTGCTGGTTCCTGCGGTAAAAGTGATGTTGCCGACCATTTGTCCGGCCGACGTTATATTCACCACGCTGTTTGCAGAAGATTCGTTGCCGAAGCGGAAAGTATAGCCCGCACCGCTCGGGGCGTGGGAAACGGAATATGTGTTCACCTTCCAGTTCGCCGCCGAGTTGGCCGCGCCGGAGGCATTGCCGCCGGTCCAGTCCCAGATGGTATTAGTGATAAAATACGAGCGCGCGTTCCATTCCAGCAGCGAAACCGTGGTATAGCTGCTGCTGGGAACCTGTTGGTAGAACAGATCCAAAACGCCGTTTTGCTTCCATTGTGTCGGATCATAGTTAGCCTCATAAGTGCCCATATCCGTGCTGGGGGTCAGATCGAGATAGCTCCAGTGTTGATTGTCGGTGCTGTAGTAGACAATAATATTATTTCGATCCGTAGTGCCGAAGATATCTTTTGTGCCGGTGGCTCTATCTTCATTATAGCGCACTACGACCAAGGTGCGATTGTCTTGATCGGATAATACCACGGGGCGACCCATTTCGCGTATGTGCGTTGCACTATTGTCGGTTATTTTAGGTTCCCTGGGTCGATTGGTGATCTGTGAAGTTTGCCAGCTTGTGCCGTTATAATACACCAACTCGTATTGGCGCGCCGCGCCTGAGTCCGTATTGCCGCCGGGCGCCCAATAAGTTGCGATCATAGGGTTACCATAGAGATCGTTTGTCATGCTCGTCTGGTTCATCAAGGAAGAACCCTCCGGAATGGATACAATAGTCTGATTGGGAGAGTTTAACCCGATGGCACCCGAGCCGCTGTTTATTGCCGCACCGGTAATCGAAGTCCAGGAAGTGCCATTTGTGGACTGGGCATAGCAAATGTTGGAATTGGTTTGGTAATCGGAAGTTCTACGCCAGGTCCAACTTATTTCATAAGTTCCCTGATTGTTAATTACCATTGTATTCGGGTAGGCGTTTACACTGCTGCTTATACCGTCTAATACAGGCGCCTTGACTTGGGACCACGTGCCAACGCCATTGACTA
>JBEKXG010000679.1:0-2500 GCA_049512295.1 Syntrophobacteraceae bacterium | reverse complement strand
TGCGAGATTTTTTTCTTCGTAGTCTTCCACCGTAATCCCCCGGTTATGCAGCACAGTTTCAGCGACTGGTGCCAAAACGTAGAAGGCATAATGGAAGGCTTGCCGCTTTTGCGTGTCGCAACCGGAAGCTCATTGCACGACGAAGTTGACCCTGTATGGATGGCGACCCTTCTCAAAGGTATCGGGCCGGACGGGTTGCTCTACATTCCTTTCCAAGGGAGTCCCTGGAGCCGCATGGGACCCGCCTGGGTTCAACCTGTCTGGCGGGCCGACGGCACGACCACGGACGCCAGCGACAAGACCGTGACGCAAATCACCAGTCCTATCGTCTGGCCGCGGGCCATGGCGGCGATGACCATCTACTATCTGCGCGACAAGAATCCGATGTGGCAGCAAACAATTGAGCGGATGATTGAGCGCATGCTGAAACTTGCCACTGACGAAGGTGAATACGCATTCTTTCCCGTTGGGGGCTACGAGCCGGAGGCGAGGTTTGGTGGTAATGCAGGCGAGCAGGAGATGCCGACCGGCGTCCTAGCCGTGGAGGGCGGAAACGGGCGGCTGATTCAGGGGCTGGCGCAATATTATCGGGTGACGGGCTATGAGCCGGCTGGCAAGTTGGCTGGGAAGCTGGTGGAGTTCTTGAGGCATCGGGCTCACTACTACGATGATGAGGGTCGTTTCCTCTTCTGCCGATGGGAGAAAAACATTGCAAGGATCGTGTTCAAACCGGCCTACCCTCAGTTGAACATCGAGGGTGTAGACGGACAGCTACTGGGAGGACATTTCCACGCCCACAGCCTCGGCCTGTTGAGCATGCTGGAATATGCCGCAGCCGTTCGTGATCGAGAACTACTGAGCTGGTGCAAATCCAGCTTTGAATGGGCGAAGACCCAGGGTTCCTCCCTCGTGGGCTTCTTTCCGGAAATGATTATTCCCGGTTATCCGAGCTGCGAGAGTTGCGAGGTCGCCGACATGATCGGCCTTGCCGCGAAACTGACCACGGCGGGGGTGGGGGACTACTGGGACGACATCGATCGCTGGACCCGCAACCAGTTTGCCGAAAACCAGTTGACGGAGGGCGAATGGATTTACCGGATGGCGGAATCGCAGCCGAAGCAGCCGGTAGCGTTCAATGAGACAGCCGATCGAGTGGCAGAACGGAACCTGGGCGGATTCGCGGGATGGGCCAGCGGCAATGAATGGGCACCCATCAACGGCATTATGCATTGCTGTACCGGCAATTCGGTCCGTGCGCTCTATTATATCTGGGAACACATTTTACAGCAGGAGAACGGTCAGTTGCGGGTGAATCTACTCTTGAACCGGGCTTCGAAGTGGGCGGATGTGAACAGCTACATTCCCTACGAGGGCAGAGTGGATCTCCGCATCAAACAACCCTGCAGCCGTTTGCTTGTGCGGGTTCCCGAGTGGGTGGAGAGCCACAGCCCGCAGGTGGTCTGCAAGGTCAGCGGAGTCTCACGGGAGTTCAATTGGGACGGCCGTTATATAAACGTGGGTGCGGGGAGGCCGGGCGATACGATCGTAGTGACGTTTCCTATTGGGGAGCGGACAGTAAGAGAAAAGTTGGGAAACGTACACTACACGCTGGTGATTAAGGGCAACACGGTTGTCTCCATAGATCCGCCAGGGAAGATAGGTCCGCTCTATGCGCGTGCCAGCTATCGAGAGAATCAAGTACGCTGGCGAAAGGCGAGGCGGTTTGTGCCCGAGGAAGACATTCTGTGGTGAACTCCCGTGCCCTATCCTGTAGGCAGTAGCCACAACCTGGGGCAGGTGTATGGTTTTCGCGTAGAGATAAAGTCGAAATCGGAAATTTCGGTCAATAGTGAGAACGGTTACCTTGGGCAGGCCGCCACAACCCTGGCTGTCCGGCAAGGCCAGACAGTATATTACGACGGTTCCGGTTGCCGCACCGATGCAGGCAAGTTGTCGCTCCGGGTCTGCTTCAGGAGAAGCGCTCTTTTCAGCCTGAAGGGCAAGCTTTTTGGCTCGCGATTCCCGCCGGGAAAGGGCATCAGGTTCTGGCGGCGTCTCCGGTGGCAGCCAACAGTAAGCTCATCGACCGGGAAAGCGGTCGGGGACTCGTTAAGTTGCTGATTCCGGCGGAGATCCTTGTGAGAAGAAGAGTTCCATAAAGTTCGCGGGAGGTAACGGGCATGCCTAGTCTGAGTCCTAGTGCAGTTACAGGCGATTCTACCCAAGCATGGGGATCGGGTTACTACGCTGGACGGATCTTAGGGCTGCTTCTGGCCCTACTTTTCCTTTACTCATTATCGGTCTTTTCACTCTGGGCCCGTTAGGCTCGTGCCAAAGGAAGACCGACTCCCGTCACACGAGAGATTCTTCTGAGTGGCGAAGACTGGAAGTTGGGGTCCTTCGCGTTTGATGAAGGAGAACGCCGCGGTGTTTTCGAGCCGAAGTTTGATGACAGTGGGTTCAGAACCGTCAAGGTTCCGGGTGAGGTGCAACTGCAGAT
>JBEKXG010000678.1:0-2671 GCA_049512295.1 Syntrophobacteraceae bacterium | reverse complement strand
ATCCAGAACGGCGTCCGAGATTTGATCGGCCACTTTGTCGGGATGCCCTTCCGTCACTGATTCGGACGTAAACAAATAACTTCTCATTGACATCTGGAAAAATCTCCTCCTAAAGCAAAAAACAATTCAACCGGGACAAGCCCGGCTGCCGCAGCTTGAACACCGTCTATTTAACCACCGCAAGATCGATTGCGGCCTTTTCGAAGCACTTTCTGTTTTTCGAGTCTACAAGCACCACTTTAGGTTCGTGTCCCGCAGTTTCAGCTTCTTCATATTGCGAATAGGTCGCGATTATTATCAGGTCGCCCGGCGCTCCCATCCGGGCAGCCGCTCCGTTCAGGCAAATATCCCCGTTCCCGGCAGGACCGGCAATGGCGTACGTATCGAACCGGGCGCCATTGTGAATATTATAAACTTTTATCTGTTCGTAGGACAGTATATCGGCCGCATCCATCAAATCGGCATCTATCGTCAGGCTGCCCTCATAATTGAGATTGGCGTCCGTTATCCGGGCACGATGGATTTTAGACTTAAGCAGGGTCCTTTGCATGACTTTCCTCCTGGCAAACATCGCATGAGATCAACTGGAGCAAACAGAGCTTGAATCGGATTTAGCAGCAAAGCCAGATACCCGGCACGTGGGAGCCTCTAGCCCGGAGGATCGCCATTGAGCATGCTTTCAACCATTTCAGTGCCTGCTGCATCTCGTCAAAAACTTCGATGATGCGCATAGTGTTCCTTCCATTTGAAAACCGCCGGCCTCCAGGCATTCTCCCGAACGGCCAGCCGTATGGTTCGATACTGTCCCGGTCTGATTGGATCCGGGCGGAAACGCAACAAAAACCATTTATAATTATCAAAAAAAAACAATATTAGTCAAGTCCTATGACGGCGGATCGGAATAAGACCTTTAATTGATAATTATTTATCATCGGGTGCCGAACCCTCATCGCGACGCCCCGCGAGATTTTTTCCTTCCCACCGTCCGTATCTCATCTTATACTCCGCCGGGAATTTGAAAAAAAGATTTTTCGGATTACAGTCAAAAGGATTTGAGTTTATGAGCGTCTATGAGCGGCAGCTGAGGCTGGTCGCCCCTTACTGGCGCAGGATCGCGCTTGCGATGCTGTGCATGGCTTTAGCGGCAGCCAGCAGCACGGCGGCACTCTATCTCATCAAGCCCGTGTTCGATGATCTGATTGTCAAGAAAAACAGGGAGATGTTGAACCTGCTGTGCATGGCCGTACTGGTCATATTCTCGGTCAAAGGCGCCTCTCTGTGCGGCAACGCCTATCTTATGAGTTACGTCAGCCAGCGGATAATAGCGAAGCTCAGGGAGGACGTTTATAACCATATACAGTGCCTGCCCGTTCCATACCTGGACAGAATGAAGACCGGGAACCTGATGTCCCGCATAATCAGTGACGTGGGCGCTGTCCAGAGCACTCTTTCCGAGTCGGTGACCGGAGTAATTAAAGAGGCATTCAGCATAATCGGCTGTGTCGGCATCATGTTCTACATGGACTGGCGGCTGGCCATTGCAGGGACTCTTGTCGTGCCTGTGGCGTTTCTGCCGATTTTCAAAGTGGGGAAGATCCTGCGAAGGACCCATGGAGGCCCATGAGAAGAACCGCTTTCGCCTCGAAAATCAAAGGCTCTTGAAATACACCATGAAAGCGGCGCTCGTTCGCTCTGTTAACAGCGCGTCAATGGAATTTCTAGGCGGATTGGGCATCGTTTCGATTATGTTGTACGGAGGCCATCAGATTATTGGCGAAAAAATGACGGCTGGAAACCTCTTTTCTTTTCTCGCCGCCCTTATCAGCCTCTATGAACCCGTTAAGCGCCTGGCGAACATCTATTCTTCCATCCATCAGGGGTTGGCGGCCGCCGACAGGATTTATGAGCTTCTGGAACAACAGACCGAGATAATGGACCAACCCGATGCGATAACTATGGGGCCTGTCAGAAAACACATAGACTTCAGGAATGTTTCCTTCAGTTACGAAAAAAAACCGGTTCTCTCGGAGATCAGCTTCAGGGTCGAAGCGGGACAGGTTGTAGCAGTGGTCGGCATGAGCGGGGCCGGTAAGACCACTCTCATCAACCTGATCCCCAGGTTCTATGAGGTTACGGACGGGGCCATTCTCATTGACGGAATCGATATCCGGGACCTGACTCTGGCATCCCTGCGCAGTCAGATCGCCATTGTCACCCAACAGTCCATCCTTTTTAATGACAGCTTCAAGAACAATATTGCCTACGGGGACATCCGGAAAAGCGATGAAGAAATAATCGCGGCGGCCAAAGCCGCTAACGCCTATGATTTTATTATGAAACTGCCCAGGCAATTCGAAACCAACGTCGGCGAGCAGGGAATCATGCTCTCCGGAGGTGAACGCCAGCGGATTTGCATCGCGCGCGCTCTTCTCAAGGACGCGCCGCTTCTCATACTCGATGAAGCCACCTCCTCGCTTGACAGCGATTCCGAACTCGAGGTGCAAAAAGCCCTCGAAAACCTTATGAGAGGCAGGACGACGCTCGTAATTGCGCACCGGCTTTCCACCATCAAGAATGCAGATAGCATAATAACCCTGGCAGATGGGAAGATTGTCGAGCAGGGCCGCCACTCCGAGTTGATGATGCTCGACAGTGAATACCGCAGGCTCTA
>JBEKXG010000677.1:0-2866 GCA_049512295.1 Syntrophobacteraceae bacterium | reverse complement strand
CCGGTCCCCTTGTTGAACGCATTAGCGCCCTCGAAAGGCAGTTTGCCGAAAAACTGGCCCTTTTGGCCGAAAACGGGCGGCTCGCGCAGGAATTGCGCCAGGCCCACCTGGATATTGCAGGCAGGGACACGGAGATCGAGAAGCTCAGGGGCGACATGGTCTATCAGAAAAAGCTCCTGGAAAAGGAAGTCGAGGACTGTACCAGACTGCTGGATGAAAAATGGGCGCTCATGGACAGGGAAGTCTCCGAGCGGGTGTCGCGCGAGCGTGATGAATTCGAAACAATACTCCAGGCGGAAAGAACCTTATGGTCCGAGCGGCTTGCCCATGAGAGGCACACGTTCGAATTGCAGATTGCCCAACTGCAGACCAAACAGGGATTTTGGACCCGCCTCATGAAAATGCTCACCTGGAGCTGAACCGGCCGCCGAATACAGCCATGAAGGCCGTAGAGACTGCAAGGCAGGAAACTGAATGGAGCTTCAAATCCCCGATATCGAAAAAATGCGCAGGCGGTTGCTGCAACTTATCCTGGAATATGCCTTTCAGTATTCGGAACCCCCCGCTTTCAAGCTGGCTCACGGCGGAACGAGCCAGTTTTACTTCAACTGCAAGCGAATCACCCTGGATCCGGAAGGACAGTACCTGATCGGAAACCTGGTCTTCGAGGCGCTTAAGGACCTCGGAATAAGCGCCATTGGAGGGCTCACCCTGGGGGCAGACCCCATTGCGAACGCAACTGCCTACTGCTCTTGGGTGAGGGGCCGGCCAATCCAGTCGTTCATTGTAAGAAAAACCCCCAAAGAACACGGCATAATCGCCGCGATAGAAGGAAAGGTAAAAGCCGGAGACCGAGTGGCGGTGGTCGACGACGTGGTTACGACCGGCGGTTCGACGCTCCAGGCCATTTCGGCGTGCAGACAGGCGGGACTTGATATTGTGGGCGTCCTCACCCTTATCGACCGGCAGGAAATGAACGGCCGGGAAAATATCGAAAAGCAAGTCCCCAACTTCAAAGCCCTGGTCACTCGCGATGAGGTCATGCGAATGTACCGGAGCCTCAATCCTCACGGTGAGGCAAAAGCCTGAAGGCGTCTTTTCCTCCATGTTTTTGTCCTCCCACCCTTTATATAAATTGGATAATGGCGATATGGGCATGAATCCTATGGTTGAGCAGGCCGGAAGAGGTTTGGAGCAGTACTCGCATACCTTCGGAAAATACCTCTCGGATAAGGGCGGGGCGAAAAAATTCCCGGAAGAAGAGAGGCTGAGGAGAGAACGCGCCAAGAAGGCGAACCGGATTTACAAGCAGGTCTGCGAAGAGCTTCAGTTGAATACTTGCTTCTTCAACAATTTCGGAGAATGGAGCGAATACGTCGACGGCAAGATGAGCGATGCCGAATTCCACGGCCACGCAATCACACGAGCGCAACAGATGATGGCGGACCAGAACTGATGACATCCTGCGCAATGGGAAATAACCGGGCATAGTCCTGCATGACATAAATGAAGGAAGAGATCGTTGTACCGATTACCTCCTGGCAAGTGGGCGGCATTTTGATAGAATGCAAATGCGGCCCATTTCCTTTTTGGGAGGCGAGAATGCAATCGGAGCGCAACGCGGAATACTGGATCGACAAGCTTAACCTGGCCGAGCACCCGGAGGGCGGCTGCTTCGCCCCGGTTTTCCGCGCATCCGAGCAACTCAGCAAGGATGGCCTCCCGGACCGTTTCACCGGGAATCGCGCGATTGTGTCCTGTATTTACTATTTGCTGAAAAGGGGCGAGTTTTCAGCCTTCCACAGGTTGAAATCCGTCGAGATATGGAACTTTTTCGAAGGGGACCCGCTTACGATCCACGTCATCGATCCACTTGGCGGTCTGACTCAAAAGAGGCTGGGGCGCAACTTCGACATGGGAGAATCTTTCCAGGTCGTTATAGAGCCAGGGAGCTGGTTTGCCGCTGAACAGCGGGGCCCGGGAGAGTTCACCCTCGTGGGGTGCACGGTGGCGCCCGGCTTTGAATATGAGGATATGGAGATTGCCGGGAGGGATGAGTTGAAGGCGAGATATCCGCAACACCTTAAAATAATAGAAAAGTTGACAAGGGCTTGATGAACTCGAACGCGCTTTTTGCCCAGGCATTTCAAACCCAGCCAAAGAAGTTGAAATAGCTTCTCATGTCCCCATGGGACACCCATCACATTATTTTCGTTCATCCTGGCGGGCTAATTGGTAGAGAGTAGCCCCGGACCTCGCGAGCCGGCCCACCAGAGTACTCAGACAGATTCTAAAAGATAATTTAGGACAAGAAAGACAGAGCTGCTCAAACTAACCCGCCTTTCAGCAATCAGGTGCATGGGGCCAGGTCCTGTTCACTCTTCTGTTCACTCAGTTAACTCCTTAACGAAAATTTTTTCCATCTCTGCTTTTTGCCGTTTCTGGTTGCCGCTTCTGGTTGCCGCTTCTGGTTGCCGTTTGGCAGAGCAAAATCGACGCGTGATATCATATTGCCCGATTAACACGGACAATCCGCAGAAAGCAAATACAGGGCCGACGTGTTTTTGAAGCGGAAGGCTGGTCATTCAAAGATCAGGCGGAAGGGAACAGATTATGGGCGAGATGCAGACATTAAAAATCGATTTTCCCGACAGACCGGATGCGACGCCTGCACCGCCAAGTAGATTATCCGTTGATTTCTTCGGCTTACTGCAAGCTGTTCCTAAAGCCCAGGCCGAGCTAACGTCTCAATTGCCGGCGAACCCAATGACCTTGATGAAGACTTTATTAGCCGCTTCTTCCGACATACCGGATGCGGCGCCTGCACCGCCGAGTAGATTATCCGTTGATTTCTTCGACTTACTGC
>JBEKXG010000676.1:0-3162 GCA_049512295.1 Syntrophobacteraceae bacterium | reverse complement strand
ATGTCGTGCGCCTGCATTCCGGGGATCCGGCGATCTACGGAGCCATACGGGAGCAGATGAATGAGCTGGATCGACTGGGAATCGACTACGAGGTTGTTCCCGGGATCAGTTCTTTTCAAGCTGCAGCAGCGGTGTTACAGACAGAGCTTACCGCGCCAGAGGTGGCTCAAACCATTATCCTAACCCGTACCTCCGGTCGTACCCCCCTGCCCAAAGAGCAGGAACTCGATCGGCTGGCCCAAACGCAGGCCACGTTGTGCATCTTTCTCTCGACCGGCCAGATCGAGACTGTGGTCAAGACCCTGGCCCAATATTATGGCGGAGATTGCCCCGCCGCGGTGGTTTATCGTGCTTCCTGGCCGGAGCAGAAAATCATCGATGGCACACTTGATGACATTGCGGCCAAAACCATATCCGAGGGCATCAAGAGGACCGCCATGATCATCGTGGGTCGAGCACTTTCGAGAGACATCCCTGCTTCAAAGCTTTACGATCAAGGATTTACGCATGGATATCGCGTGGGAAGCTGACATGAAACTCGCCATTATAAGCCTTTCTAAAGAAGGGTCGTGTTTGGTCAGTCACCTCGCCAGGTGGTTCTCCGATGCTCATCTCTTTCTCCACACTGAAGCTGGAGATGGGGAGGGGATAGAGGCCAGCAGATTCGATAGCATCATGGCGCTGACCGCGGATATTTTTGGCAAATACAGAGGGCTGGTCTATGTCGCCCCTTGCGGCGTGGTGGTCAGGTCTCTGGCGCCCTGTCTGAAGCATAAGACCACGGATCCTGCGGTTGTAGTGATCGATGCGGTAGGGAGATTCGCTGTAAGCTTGCTCAGTGGCCATGAGGGCGGTGCCAATGCTCTGGCCATTGCTGTGAGCAACATCATTGGGGCTGAACCTGTAATCACGACCACCACTGATGCACTTAAGACCATTATTGTGGGAGTTGGCTGCCGTCGGGCAACCGAATCTTCAAAAATCCTGCATGCCATTGAGCTTGCAGTGAAAGAAGCTGGGACTAACATGGATCAAGTGCGGCTGCTGGCTTCAGCGGATATCAAAGCGGATGAACAGGGACTTATATTGGCCGCACAGAAGCTGGGTATTCCTCTCCGATTCATACCCTCGGAGGATATTCGTTCCACAACTCGGATCTTTGAACGTTCGCATTTCGTAGAAAAGCAAGTCAATCTGCCGGCAGTTGCCGAAGCGGCTGCGTTGCTCGCGGGAAGGAGGGCACAATTAATACTGCGAAAGAGAGTGTACAACGGGGACCCGCTACCTCAAACTAATAGAGGATCTGACGGCCGGTAAGGAATTGATCGCATCCGGCATGAAGCAGGAAACTGAGCGCTGTCGCGCGGCACTGGGTCGGGCCCGGGGGGGTGAGACGGTTGCCCTCATCTCGTCAGGAGATCCTGGTATATACGGGATGGCCGGATTAGCTATTGAACTGGCTGCGACAGAGGCTGCTTCAGTTCCTGTTGAGATTATCCCTGGAGTGTCAGCGGCCAATGCGACCGCCGCCAGACTCGGTGCAGCTTTAATGCTTGATTTCGCTACCATAAGCCTAAGTGACTTGTTGGTCCCCTGGGAGACGATTCGTGCAAGGCTGGAGGCAGTGGCAGCTGCCGATTTGGTTGTCGCTCTCTATAATCCGCGCAGTAAAAAGCGGGTCAAACAACTGGAAGAGGCTGCACTGATTTTTCGCAGACATCGGCCCGAAACAACGCTGGTTGGGGTTGGAACCGCTGTGGGGACACCGGAGGAAAGGGTAGTCCTGACCGATCTGGCTCACTTTCTGGAAGTGGAAATTACTATGAGAAGCGTTGTATTGGTTGGTAATCGAACTTCTCGGTGCATTGGAGGCTGGTTTTTAACGCCGCGAGGGTACCAGGTATGATTCTTCTTCTTGGAGGGACCAGTGAAACGGCTACCCTGGCCACTGCTCTGGTCGAGGCGGGCTATCGGGTGCTTGTTTCCACCGCTACCGATGTTGCCCTGGATGTAGGCAATCATCCGGGCATACGCCGGCGCACAGGAAGACTTAATGAAGATGCGATGGCTGCGCTGGTTCGAGAACAGGATATCGTGTCGATTCTGGATGCAACCCATCCCTACGCAACTCTGGTACAAACGACGGCTCAAAAGGTCGCCGAGCTTTTGGCCATTCCCTATTTTAGATGGCTCAGGCCTGGAACAATCATCGAAGACCAAAAGATCCTGTTTGCCGCGGACCACCAGCATGCAGCCCATATAGCTTGTTCCTTTGGTCGGCCCGTGCTGCTCACTACCGGTTCGAAAAACCTGGAGCCTTACGTGCATGAGGCCTGTCGGGTCGGAGTTCCATTGATTGTTCGCGTGCTTGGTCATCCCGAATCCCTCGAAGCCTGTCGTCTGACTGGAATTGATGAGCTATCGATCATCAGTGGACGCGGTCCCTTTTCGAAGGAAGAGAATCTCGCAGTTATTAGAAAGTTCGATATTGGAGTGCTGGTTACCAAGGATAGCGGTATTCCCGGTGGAGTACGATCGAAAATAGAGGCCGCACAATTGGAAAACTGTCAAGTGGTGATTGTCCAAAGACCCGAGCATACTGTGAGAATGGTTTTCGATAGCGTTAGGGATCTGCTTGAGGCTGTTTCAAGGACCATCCCGTGTACGCCACATAACTTACGTTTCACAGAACTTTGCGGGTCCGGAAGGGCTTGATAATCCGGTTTCCGATGACGCATGACGGTCTGAGTTTTCTGGTCGGATCCCATCGGGTGAGCATTACAAGGGTTATGAAGCATCTACGGGAGGGTGCCGATGAAGCAATGTGACCTATTTAGCTGAAAAGACGAGAAGATGCAGTAACTTATCTTGAGATCGGAAATTTGGATTAGGTGTAAAATTAACTCTTCGCAATGGAGGATGATTATGGTGAAGATCACCAAGGAAGTAATGGATGTCCTTAACCAACCCGGTAGAATTGGCACCTTGGGGACCGCGGATAGAAACGGGCAACCCAATGTCGCTTATTTTGGCAGTCTCAGACCTATGCCGGACGGGACCATTACAGTGGGGCTCACAAACAATCGGACCTTGAGGAACCTGGAGGAAAACCCCCTTGCGGTCTTCTTCATTGTGAAGGAAGGACCGGTGTCGTTTCAAACC
>JBEKXG010000675.1:0-3115 GCA_049512295.1 Syntrophobacteraceae bacterium | reverse complement strand
ATCCCGGTAAAACCAAGGCCCTCCTGAGTCGGTTGATTCCATGGATGGAGATGAGAGGCCATCCTTTTGAATTCTACACCCAGGTCTCGGTAAACCTCGCGGAAGACGAAGAGTTATTGGACCTCATGGTGCGGGCCGGATTCTGCAGGGTGTTCGTCGGCATCGAGACCGTTGATGAAGAGAGTCTGAAGCGGGCGAAAAAATATCAGAATACGGGTTTGGACCTCGGTCTGGCATGCCGTAAGATCAATCGTGCAGGTCTTCAGATCATCGCCGGCTGCATAATCGGATTTGACACGGAATCAAGCGGAGCCGGGCGGCGGCTCATAGACTTTGCACGCCATAATCAGATCCCCGAAATGTTTATAAACATGCTCCAAGCAGTCCCGGGAAGCGCGCTCTGGTCACGCATGGAGAAGGAAGGAAGACTGCTGCCGTTCAACCGTGAGCATTACGGCAATACTACTGGTCTGGTGAATTTCGTCCCCGTGCGGCCGCTGGGACAAATAACCGGCGAATTCATTCACTTGTATGAGGTCCTCTATGATCCCGCTTTCTATTTGGACAGGGCCTTCAATCATATCCTGGGAATGGCCCCTCCTCCAAAGAGGAAGCCTTTCAAACCACCCCACCTTTGCGAATTGCGCGCGGTCCTTATTGTCCTTGCAAAACAAGGGATCATCTATTCGTCGCGCCGGAAGTTCTGGAAGTACTTGTTCCGTGCCCTGACGGAGTTCCCTTGGTACCTGAACCGTTATTTGAGCTACTGTCTGATGGCGGAACACTATTTCGAGTACCGGCAAACCATAAAAAGTGCTTTGACTATCCAGATGCAAACCCTGAACGCAGACGCCAATCCGTCAGAGGGCAGGAGTATCTCCGGGACCTTGTAGCTAAGTACACGTTTTTATGTTCACTACGGTTCTGTGAAACTTTGGAGAAAAGGAGTAATAGTACCACTTCAGGTCGACAAATTGATCGCACCCACAGGTGCAGGGCTGGGGGCAGACACTCCTGGTTTCAGTGGGCTCCAGCATTTGCTGCCGGTGACCCTTGTGCCCTTTTCGTGATTTTACTTTACCTTTCTTTTTTTCTTTTTCGGAACCGGGTTTTTGGTATGGACTATCAGAAGATGGCGGGCGGTTTGAATTCTGAGAATTCTGACCGAGCCGGGCTTCAAGATCTTCGATTCGTTTAAGCAGGCGCAATATGTTTCCACCTTCCCATAGCAGCTATACCCGTCCGTGTCCAGCACGAAGTTCGATTTTTACGGCCAAGCGGGAAAATTCCAAAAATTTGGGTGCTTGAGTTTGGCACCCTGTGATTAGTTACACGAGATGGACTCACTTTTCCTCTTTCTGACAGAGCACGGAGTGGATCCGACCAACAACTTCGGCGAACGCACGATACGATTTGCTGTGCTTTGGCGCAAGCGAAGCCAGGGCACCAAAAGCGACGAGGGAAACCGCTGGGTGGAGCGCATCCTCACACTCAGGCAAACCTGCAGGCTTCGAGGGATGTCGACTTTTGGTGTGCTCGTAGATGCAATCAGCTGTTTTTTCAAAGAGCAGGCGCCTGATCTTTCCTGGATTTGACAGGCTAAATTTAGACCCTGTGATCAGTTACGTGCCGGGGGAAGAAAACTCCGGAGCGAATTCCTTTGAGCGCCTCCTTGGCCAGATGAAAGAACCGGTGGTGGTCAACGGCACGTTACTTGACCTCCGCTCGGTCTCAGCCAAAGTCAACATCCAGCTTGCCATAACCGAAAAGAGCAGTTCCTCCGCGCTTGCTTGCACAATGATTCAGAAATGGAAAAGATTTCAGCGCGTCATTTTTTAATGCGGAGGAGAGAAATCCTGACTTTCTGATTGACCTTCTTGACTGCATTTAAAAGTAGTTACCGAGTAGGTGGAGGGGTGTTACGGTCCTCGTCCCTGACAGATGCTTGCGTACAATCTTGAGGTGGAGTTTAGTATTACTTTTTACCCTGAGGGGTGTGGCCAAATGTCTTGCCCTAATCGGTTCTTTTCTGCAAACCGAGAGCTCGCTCGAGGACTCTCTCGTCAATCGAGCGCAAGTGCAGGTCGCGCTGGGGAAAGGGAATTTCGATTCCGGCCGCCTGGAAGCGGCTGGCAATCTCCTGACAAAGGGCACTCCTAACTGAGAGCGAATCCTTCACATCGGCAATCCAGAAGTGCAGTTCGAACTCCAGGGCGCTATCTCCGAAATTAAGAAAAAGCGGAGTGGGCTCCGGGTTGCTTAAAACTCGAGCGTCGGTTTCAGCGGCTTCCTTCAGCAAGCTTAGGACCTGTTCAATATCGCTGCCATAGGCAACTCCAACGGTAATCCTAACCCTGGCGATCTGGTTCGAACGGGTCCAGTTCGTCACTTTTCCCGAAATAAATAGAGAATTGGGAACAATCAATTCGGAACGATCAAAGGTTTCGATAATGGTCGAGCGCAGCCCGATTTTTCTAACCGTACCGGTCTCGTTGTCCACCACGACCATATCGCCGACTTTGAATGGGCGCTCAAAGAGCAACATCAAGCCACTGACAAAGTTATTTACGATATTCTGCAGTCCGAAACCGACGCCGATGCCAAGGGCGCCCGTCAGAAAAGCGAGACTTGTTAAATTAAGGCCGATCAAACTTATCGCCATCATGATTCCGAAAAGAAGGAGCGAATAGTTGATCAGTTTCTTAATGGCGTCTCGCGCACCGCGATCAAGCTGCCGCCGCGGGAACACCTCCCCGTCAAGAAAGGCGCGGATGAACCATGAGCCGGAAACCACGAGGTAGATGAGGAGGGCGGCCACCAGGATTCGGCCGAGGCTAAGTGTTAGCTCACCGATGGCGAATTTGAATTCAAAGATCTTCTCCCAGGCCTGACCGAAAGATGCGTAGATACCCCACAACTGAAACAGGGTCAAAAAAACCCCAATCCATAGGATGGCTTTGAGCAAGTGCTTCAGGCGGGATTCAAGGGCTTTCCCGAAACGGCTGAAAAACCGCAGTCGCGTAAGGAAAGGTTGATTTAGAAGAACCTCGATGCATCCATTGCCGAGACAAAGGAGCAAGAAAGCGATGATAAAAGAGAAAATGGTTGCGATAGA
>JBEKXG010000674.1:0-2533 GCA_049512295.1 Syntrophobacteraceae bacterium | reverse complement strand
AGGGCAGTGACCGCACCTACGGACTGGCCGTCGATCCTGCGGGCCACCCGGTCCTGACGGGACTTACCTTCTCTTCTGATTTCCCGCTGAAGAATCAGGCCCAGAAGTGGCCGGGCAACACAGGTAGTCAGAACGCCTTCGTAACAAAATTTTCCGGTTTGTGGCGCAAATGAGTGCCTTGGGGCCGAGGCACTCGCAGAAAAAGCATTCAGTGCGGGAGTTCGCTGCGTTCCACCCAGCCATCCATGCAAGCGTGCTCCCGCATGAAACGAATCTTAGGCAAAACGAAAACTACGACGCCCCCAGAAACCTGACCCACGGGAACATCTCAGCCACATCGTTTGCCAGGCGGCGGTCGGCGGTCCAGAAATCGGTCCCCAGGCTTTGGGCCAAGGCAAGATAGTGGGCATCATAAGCGGATTTTAGCCCACAACTGTTGGCAAGCAACAGGGCTTTTCGATGGAGAAACTCCTCCGAAACGGTATGGATCTCCAGTCCAAGGGCAAGGTCGAGGAATTCCGCTATTTCCTCGAAAGTGACGGCTGTGCCGCCGGCAAGACGATAGAGTGCATTGGTTCCCCCAGAGCTCTTCCGCCTTTTTCCCACCAGGTCCTCCAAGGAGCAATCTCATGACAAAACTCGCATCAACGCAAACCATCGGCGATTTCGCCATCTCTTTCCTCCCTCAGGCCATTGATCAGCTCCGGGATATCCGGGAGCTCCTTTCCCCCTTTTGCAAGTCTTTCGTGGATCGCTCTCTTGAGATTGCGTATCCTCAGAAGGGTGATCTCCCAGCCCTTCTGTTTGCTCGCAAACCTCATCCGTTCAAATTCGCCGATCGGCATGATGGCAATTTGGGGAATCCCGGAGCGCTCCACGATGATGGTCTGCCCATCCTCGGCTGCTCTCCTCATCAACTCACCGAAATGGGTCTTGGCTTCGGTAGCGTTAATGGTCTTTTCCATTTCTGCGGCTCCTGGTCGATGGTTTCATATGGATGATTAATTAATCGATTAATCGATATATCTAAAAATGTCAACCCCTCAAGTGAAAAATACACTCTTTAATCTACTGTTCCCGGAATATGGTCGAACCTATATTGTCTGTTTGCGGCGCCATGCCCATTGACAAATCGGGCGGCGGCGGTATACTCGACCCCCTGTCGGTGCTCCGAAGGGGTTATGTGCTGAACAATTGGAGAATATTCTGAAGGAGACAATAGTGCTGTGGCGATTCAAAGTGGGTAAGTTTATCATCAAATCGGGAGTCCTGTTCCTGCTGTTTGTCTCTCCGCAATTGATTTGCGCCGCTGTCACAGACCCGTCGAACCCGATGGGACTCATACAGAACGGCACGGAAAGAGCCATCCAGATTTTGCGCGAGTCTCAAAAGGGGCAGGCGCCCTCTTTGCGGCAAAGGAAGGATGAAATCCTCGATATAGTGGGTGAGTATTTCAATTTCGAGGAAATGGCCAAAAGAGCGCTGGGCCGCCCATGGAAAGACCAGACTGCTGATAAGCGCAAGGAATACGTCCAACTTTTCAAACAGCTTCTTTTCAATACCTATATCAACCGGATCGAGAAATATACCGGCTCGAACGAACGGGCTTATTATGATTCCGAAAAGCTGGACGGTGAATTCGCGCTTGTCAAAACTCACATTCTATATCAGGGCAATAACAACATCCAGATCGACTACAGGCTTCACCGGGACCAGGGGCATTGGAAGGTATATGACGTGGTGGTCGAGGGTGTCAGCTTTGTCGATAACTACCGAGGCCAGTTCGCTTCGATCCTGACTAATGAACCTTTTGACGCCCTGCTCAAAAGACTTCGCCAGAAAGTCGAGCAACCGGGCTGAGGTCTTGAAAAGAAGTGCTCAAGCTGTCATTACCCTCAGAAAAATAGAGATCTGGTGTACATCCGGTAGCACCGGATGAGACATCTCGTCAATCGTAAACGGTGCCGGGATATCGTGAAAGACTCTTCTACTCCGGAATCGCCTGAAAAATCTGTCATGGCAAAAGCAGGTCTGCAAGGCCACCGGCGCAGACTGCGAGAAAGGTTTGTGAAAAGCGGTCTTGCCGGGTTCCACGACCATGAAATCCTCGAACTTCTGCTCACCTATGCGATTCCCAGAAAAGACGTCAAGCCGATTGCAAAAGACCTCCTCAATGAATTCGGAAACAATCTTGCCTCAGTGTTCGACGCCCCGGCCGAGGCGCTTCAGCGTATCGAGGGAGTTGGAGGGCAAGCCGCGGTCCTGATTGGCCTGATGCCCCGTCTGTTCGATTCTTACCAGTCGAGCCGCTGGGTGCGCCACGAGACTTTTGGTTCGACTGAGGCTGCGGTCTCATATCTCCAGGCCCTTCTCGGGACCCAGCGAAACGAAATCTTCTGCGTGCTCGCTCTGGACAGCCAAAACCGGTTGATAGCTGTCGAGCGTGTACAGAGGGGGAGCGTAAACCGGACTGCCGTCTTCCCGAGGCAGGTTGTCGAGGCAAGCCTCAAACACCGCGCAACCGCTGTGATCC
>JBEKXG010000673.1:0-4490 GCA_049512295.1 Syntrophobacteraceae bacterium | reverse complement strand
GACAAATCATGCCGAAAATTTCGCCCCGGTGCGTCGAAAACCACGCAGATGTAATCGGGCTTGCGCTCGCGCATCACTTTGAGCAGCATCGTGATAAACCCGTACACGGCCTGGGTCGCCATTCCCCTCGAGTTGGTAAGCCGCCGGATCGCGTAGAAAGCCCTGTAGATATATGAGCTTCCGTCGATTATGAAAAAAGTTTTCCCCTCGCCCCTTATCTGCTGATTCATTCGCCTCCTGTCATACCTCCGTCCTCCGGCCTTAGTCCTCAGTCCTATTCAGGAACCGGGCGGCGCCCCGCTTGCCCCTTGCCGGAAGTCCCGGCGGCAGGTATTCGAGGTTGATGTTGCTCATGGCGTGGTAAATATTGCCACGGACCTTGGAATTTTTTCTGAAAAGGCCGTCCAGCATATTGCGGATTTCGGTTCTCTGGTTTTTTGAGGCCGAAGGACACTTTGTCGGCAGGATGGGCAAACCGAGGTTTTTGCAAACCCTGAGTACGCTCTGCGCGGGCACCAGCGCAAGAGGGCGTATAAGGGTTATTTCGCCTCCGAAAAACTCCTGTTTCGGAACCATGCCCGCAACCTGCGCTCCGTAGCAGATATTTATGAAGAAGGTTTCAATCATGTCGTCCTGGTTATGGCCCAGTGCGATCTTCGGGCAGCCCAGCTCGCGCGCTTTACTGAAAAGCACGGACCGCCTCAGCCGGGAGCAAAGAAAGCATGGGTTTTCGCGATTTTCCGGCCCGTGCGCCCTGGCACCGTGATCGGTACGAATGATTTCGTACCGGAACCCCTCTCGATTGAAAAATACCTCCAGCCGGTCCGCCGATTCAGCATCGAATCCCGGATCAACGTGGACGGCGATAAGCTCGTAGCTGATCGGAACGCGCCGAAGCCTCTCGCGAAGCAGCCACAGAAGGAGCACGCTGTCTTTCCCTCCCGAGACCCCAACGGCGATTCTGTCCCCGTTTTCTATAAGTCCGTAATGGTGAATCCCCTTTCCCAGCAGCCTGCGAACTTCCTGATCCACAAAGGCCATAATTGTTGACCGCTTCTCCCTTCCAAATTTTTGCGACGGCTCATTCTAACCGATTTTGTCTTTAATTTCAGCGCATATTGCGCTTGGTCCCGCGTCTATCCGGAAACAGCCGATAAGACACATCGCGGTGCCGTGAAATGAGCTGAAATTGAATTGCCGTAAGAAGATACAGAGTCTATTATTAGGCCGTTAATTTTATTTGGTGGAGCGTATGAAACAGCAACTGGCCGAGTTGATCGACGTCGAAAAAACTCAGGAGATACTGGCGCGTTTTCTCGACGCAGTAGGGATTCCAGCCGCTATCATTGACATGGAAGGGAAAGTCCTTGTCACGTCGCGCTGGCGGAGAATCTGCACCGATTTCCACAGAGTGAACGAGATAACCTGCAAAAGATGCATCGAGAGCGATACGATACTTGCCAATGCATTGCTTCAGGGGAAGAGCTTTTCACTATACCGCTGCCTGAATGGGCTCACCGATGCGGCTTCCCCGATTGTCATCGAAGGAGAGCACCTCGCAAATGCGTTCATCGGCCAGTTCTTAATCGAAAAACCTGACATGGATTTGTTCAGCCGCCAGGCCGATGAGTGCGGATTCGATAAATCGGATTATTTCCGGGCCCTATCCGAGGTACCCATTTTAGCGCGGGATACCCTGCCTTCGGTCCTTGCATTTCTTACCTCGTTTGCCGAGATGATAGCGAGCCTGGGCTTGAAGCAGTCGAGGCAGGTAGAAATAGAAAAAGAATTGCAGAGGGCCGGGGAGGCCCTTCGGATCCAAAACGAAGAACTCAGTGCCTCAGAGGAGGAGCTGAGAGCCCAGAATGCGGAACTGCTTTTATCACGGGAACAGATCGAAGGCCTCGCGAGGTTCCCTTCCGAAAACCCCAATCCTGTGATGCGAATAGCTGCGGAAGGCAGGGTCCTCTATGCCAATGCCGGCGCCGAACGCTTATTGGCCGACTCGGGAGCGGACAGGAACCGGGCAGTGCCGCCGTTCTGGCTGAGTATGGTCACCGAAGCTTTCAGCACCGGATCGTCGGCCATATTGGACGCCCGGGTGCAGGATAGAATCTTTTCACTTACTGTCGTGCCCGTTCTCGACAAGGACTATGTAAATATATACGCCACAGATAGGAGTGGGAGCGCACATTCGACAGTGTTCCCGATCTGGTCGCCATTTTGGACTCCGAGCACCGGATTGTCCGGGCTAACCGCGAGATGGCCCGGCGCCTTGGATTGGATACCGAACAGTGTGTCGGCCTGCATTGTTACGAATGCATTCATGGTTTGTCTCTGGCGCCGGTGTTTTGCCCGCATGCCAGAACACTCATGGACGGGCGCGAGCACATTGCCGAAGTGCATGAGGAACGTCTCGGCGGCCATTTTCTGGTCAGCACGACCCCGTTGCGCGACCAACACGGCGCCATTGTGGGCTCGGTGCATGTCGCGCGTGATATCACCGAGCGCAAGCATATGGAAGAAGAGCTGCGCAAGTCGCGTGATGAACTGGAGGTAAGGGTCCGGGAGCGCACTGCCGAGCTTGCCAGAACCGTGGCAAGGCTTGAACTGATCAACCAGGAGCTCGAGGAGTTCTCTTTTGTCGCCTCACACGACCTCCATGAACCGCTTAGAAAAATCCAGAGCTTTTGTGACTTGGTGATGCTGTCCAGCGGGGACAAGGTTGACGAAAAGGGTAAGGATTACCTGACAAGAATGCAGGGAGCCGCCAGGCGGATGCAACTGCTCCTCAAGGACCTGCTGAGCTATTCGCGCGTTGCCACCCGGCGCGAGCCTTTTAAACCGGCGGACCTGAAGACGATTATCACGGAAGCCGCCGAGGTTTTCGAACTGAAGATCGGAAATCCCGGCGTGAAAATTGAAATATCGGAGATGCCCATCATCGAAGCCGATTCGAGCCAGATGGCCCGGCTGTTCCAGAACCTCATAAGCAACGCTGTTAAATACGGCAACCCGCAAAATACTCTAATCAGGATCTACAGCGACAAAGGCAAATCTTCCTGCCGCATTTATGTAGAGGATAACGGAATCGGATTTGATGAGAAATTCCTTGACCGTATCTTTTCCCCGTTCCAGCGGCTGCACGGCCGGAGTCAATACTCCGGAACAGGAATGGGGCTTGCCATCTGCCGCAAAATAGTTGAAGGCCACGGGGGGAGGATTACCGCCAATAGCACGCCTGGAAAAGGATCGACTTTCATAGTTGCTCTGCCGCTTAAACATGGACAGTCATGAGAAGTATCAGTGGATGGCATCGAAGCCGAGCGCGAATTCAATGGCCTTTCTGACTGCCCGCATGTGATGCGATGAAAGATGGGTAATGAAACCACCCACCTTTGCTTTCTGAACGGTTTGGATGTTGTCCAGGTTCACCGCACAATCCGTTAGGAGGCCGTCAGCTTGACTGAGCCTCACCTCGGTCGGGATCGCGCGAATTATTGTAGTTATGGGAGCAACAGTGAGGGAGGTAAGGACCGGGATGGCGGAATTACGCGTTAAAATCAGAACCGGACGGCGTTTGTCCGGCTCTTTGAAAGTGTACCAGTACACGTCTCCTTGTGTCACCGTTTCCCCCATACCTGCTCCGATTCCCAGATATCGAACTCACCGGGCTCTGCGGGCCGTCTGGCGTAACCTTCTCTATGCTGCTGCTCCGATTTCGAGATGGCATACTGTCGAAGTACAAGTTGAAGTGCTGAGCGGATGAATGCCGAACGAGTGGTCTTGAGGTCCCTGATCACATGATCGACCTCGTCCAGTAGCGGCTCATCTATCGTCATCTGAATGGTCTTCATAAAAACCTCGACTGTGGATTCTTATCCACAGAATAATCCATAGATGAGCATCGGTCAAGAGCCATGCGCTGCCGTTCTCGAAAGATGATGGCTTCCCACCTCGCGCTCTCAGAGTTCTTCGTGGTGAAATCTGCGTCGCTCTTCCCTGGTGCTCCCATCCTGTTAATCCTGTCTGGAAAAATCCGAAAACCGCACCATTTCATGCCATTTTCGCGTGAAAAAATTCGGCGCCCGATCCCTACTGCAAAAGCAACTGCTTCTCGCGAAGCCTTTTGATTTCATCGCGCAGCAGGGCCGCCCTTTCGAACTCGAGGCGGGAGGCTGCTTCCTTCATTTCTTTTTCGAGCGCCTGGATGTGTTCGTCAGGGCAGACAAGGCCGCCCGTAGAATCGAGTGCAGCCTGAGGTTCGAAGACATATTCCGATTCATATGGCTTCGTGCGGTATTCGGCAAGAATGTCGGCGACTTCTTTTTGAATCGACTTCGGCGCTATCTTGTTTACGGCGTTGTATTCGATCTGCTTTTTTCGCCGCCGGTCCGTCTCCTGGATGGCGCGGCGCATCGAGTCGGTCACTCTGTTAGCGTAGAGGATGACCGTTCCGTTCACATTACGCGCGGCGCGGCCTGCGGTCT
>JBEKXG010000672.1:0-4454 GCA_049512295.1 Syntrophobacteraceae bacterium | reverse complement strand
GTCTTCAGGTTCGGATGTGCCCATGGTGAACGTCACCGAGTACCTGGAGTATCTCTTCTCGCTTGGTGTAAAGGAGGAGGATTTTCCAGCGCTTCAGCCCATTCTTCAATTTCACATCTGGGAACGCTTCAAACCCGGAGACGGCCCGGAGAAGATGGAGCGGGCCATCGAAGAACTCAGAAACGAAGACCATCGTTTCCACATGGATGGCGGCAGTTGGACGAACAATCTTTCCTGGGTGCGCGGCTACGAAGATGTGTTGGACCCTATGCAAAAGGTCAGCTCACTTTTCTTCGAAAAAGTCATCAGGCAAAGCGTCCCTCCCGGTGAACACCGGTATCGCAATGCGCTGTTTCATCTGCTGACCTCGCAAACAAGCTGCTATCGCTACTGGGGCCAGGGCGTTTGGACGGACTATGCCAGGGAAATCTGCCGGCGGGCGCGAGAGATTCTCTCCTGGGACTTTTAGCTCCAACCGGAAGATAACATCGTCCGGTTCCCGTATGCCTTATCCATAGTCATTCAGATAGAGTGAGATTTTTATGAGTGATATGCTTGAATATTACAATTGGTCTTCCCAATCTGTGCGGCTCGGAAGGAATCGTTGAAAGAACTGTTCGCGCCGGCCGGGACAGATCGGTTTTCCTGCACGAGAGCGGGATTGATTTCGGTAATGTTCGGAGTTGCTGCGCCATTGCTCTGCACATGCACCAGCCGCTCATCCCGGCCGGAGGTCCAGGGCGAGGGAGCCTCATGCGCCATGCACCGCTCATTGGCAATCTCCAATTCATGAAGGAAAGTCCCTACGATGAAGACCGGCACAACGCAGAGGTTTTCCGCTGGTGCTACAAGCGCATGGGTGAGTTCATTCCCCGCCTGGTGGAGGAGGGCAAAAACCCGCGGGTTATGATCGACTACACTTGCACCTTGCTCCATGGGCTTCGCCAAATGGCGGCCCACGATGTGATCGACTCCCTTATGACCAATCACCTGCGACCCGCGCTATCGACGGTGCGTGGAATGGCTGGGCACTTCGTGGGGCCATGCCGTCGCTCCCTCCACGCCGCCGCGAGACTATCGCATGCATATCAGGGCCTGGCAGCATCATTTTTGCGCCATTTTCGGGCAGGAGGCGTTGAGCCGGGTGCGCGGGTTCGCGCCCTCGGAGATGGCTCTTCCGAATCACCCGGATATGGCCTACAACCTGGTGCAATCGGTCAAAGAGTGCGGCTACCTCTATATGATTGTCCAGGATTGACCGGCTAATAACGAAGTGCCGAACCGGCCATGATCTCATTTAGTTCGGGACAGATTCCATGGGTATTCCGATACCTGCGGGAAAAGAATCAAAAAATGCACAAGCCCGACCTGAGAAAGCAATAAAGAACCGGATATCCATACCGGGGGTTTAGGGGCAAATACATGAGTGGTTACATACAGATAAATAAGGCATCACTTTGAGAAATAATTATGCATCCTTCCGAGATAATCGCTCTTTTTGTATTCCCTTAACCAGCTCCTAAAAATTCCGCCAGCGTAGGTCTTCACAGCCAGGTTCCTCCATCTTCTTTGAATATGATGCCAACTGTTCTGCAGGGAGTCCTTGAAAATATTCTGCTCAGGCAATAAAATCGCCATGCTCTTTTCTCTTCTTCTCTCAACCAGGTTATGAATAAATCTTTTTGCATAGAAAACCCCGAACTCAATGGGAAATCCAATCGTTGCCGTATAAGACCAGTTCATCCAATTGCCATAATTAATCCTCTTACTGAGCCTGTTACCAAGGTACCATCTTTTCATCATGACTTTCGGAAGCTCATGAAGGTCATATGGGTCAAGCCCCTCCGGCACAGGGTCATAGCAGAGGAACATCCCGTCGTACTTGTCATAGCCAAACTCTTCCAGAGGAAGAATACGGTTCTCTGCTGCGAGCTTTTCCCTCAGGTGCGAACCCGGCAAGGGAATCGCATTCATCACCTGGACGGTGTCAATTTTCGCCTTGTTGAAAAATGCCTCGTATGCCTTAGCCCTATCCTTTAAAGACAAGCTTGACCTGTATTTTGAATCTGCAAATGAGGGATAGCCAAAAATGAACATTCCATGCAAATAGAAAAACCTTGAAAGTTTCCTGCTTCGCTCTGTAAGCTTTTCAACTGTAACGCCCTTGGACATGGCAAGAAGCTCCTCTTTGACAGGGCTCTCGTTCACCTGCACGATGATATATATCTTTTTTTTGAACTTTCTCCTGAAGTTTCCTATCATCTTGCACAGCTCTATCGTGTCTTTTGGGTTCTGAGCAAAATTGTCATCAGTTATGAAAAAATAATGGTAACCCATGTCAGAATGCCTGATAATCTGATTAAGTGCCCTCTGGTTCGAAGTGGCCTTATATTTGCCATACTGCCTGTTTACGACGCAGAACTCGCAGTTCCAGTTGCAGCCCCGCCCCCTGCTGACGGGAATCGCGCTCCAGCGCTTCCTAAGATATTTTATTAGAGTAAGGTCAACTTCTTTCAGACTGTTAAGGTACTCGATAGGGGATCTTTTACCTGTGAAGATATGCTCTCCGGCTGGATTAAGAAAGCTTATTCCCTTAACACGCGAGAGCGAATCATGATTCAGGATTACTTCGCCATCTTTTACTATTACGTCCATCAATTCCCTAATGGTCTCCTCACCCTCGCCATGGACAACGATATCTATCCCTGACTTTAATGCATCCTTTGGCAGCGCATCAACGTGGCTGCCGCCTGCTATCGTGACTGCACTGAACCGCTTGTACTGCTGGGCTAATGATAGCATCCTCGGGACTGAGCTGCTCATCCCGCCGTAAAACATAGCAATCCTGACTGGCCTTCGCTCCTGAAGAAACCTGTGGTCAGGGAGGCCCATAAAATCCGAAGGACCCTTGTAATTATTCTCGTCAATAAGGTAAACTTCCTCAAACCTATCGTAATGGCTGATCTGGCTCATGACAGAAACAATGCCAACCGGAGGCATACGAACCTTTGAGTAGATGTTGAACTTTGTATGCCTGGGATACTGAGGAATAATACCAATGATTGAAACCTTTTCACTCGGCATGATACCACCTCTTAGTTAAGTCACCCCCTGCAAAGCCGGGGTTTACCAATGACATTATTGCCTTCCATATCTCCCGTCGGGACCGCGGACCGTCTTCTGGAATACTGGAACCAGGAAAGCGGGAACGGCTAAAGTTTTCCGGCGGACGCAAAGAGGTCTGCGAGAGCTTGGGCTGTCTCGCCGATGACCACGGCGCACGTTGCAATCTGCCCGGCGGTTCCAGTGGCTTTGCTCGTTTCACCGAGACTTGTCCGTAAGTCGTTGGTGATAGCAACAACATTTTCCGATGCCTTGGCGATGTTGGGAATAGCCTGGTTGAGGGGTTCCTGATTTTTTTCCAGGCTTGCCCCAATATCCTTAACTGCGGCGTTCACGTTTCTGAGCATCATAATAACATAGCCGCCGGCTACCACCACCACCAGAAATATAATAATGGGAAGCCTTCCGCGCATTTGAAGATGATGAAGTCGGCAAACGGTTTTCTGATCTACTCATCCGGAAAAGTGCCGAAGGCGTGCAAGTGAACCTGATTTACGATAGTTTTGGATCCCATAAAACACCGGTCAGCTTCTTTCAGCGCTTACGCGATGGCGGGGTGCAAGTGCTTGAATTCGATCCCGTCAATCCATTCAAGGTGCTCTCGGGAAAGAAATATGCATTATTCCATCGAGATCGTCGTAAGATTCTGGTCGTTGACGGCGCCATCGCTTTCACTGGCGGAGTCAACATCAGCGGTGTTTATTCCGGAAGCTCGGCACGTCGGTCCGGTGGTGGAAAAAAGGAAGAACCCTGGCGTGATACACACGTTCGAATCGAGGGTCCGGCAGCGCTGCGGCTCCAATGGCTTTTCATGAAAATCCGGGAAAGCAAAAGGGACCGGCACTTTCCGGTAGGGACTATTTCCCCTGTGTAGAGAAAGCTGGAAACACGCTGGTCAGGGTGGTCGGAAGTCTACCGGGTGAAAGGAGGCGGCTCATATTCATGATGTACATGTCAGCCGTAACTCATGCGGAAAACTCCATTTACTTAAAGACTCCTTATTTTGTGCCTGACGCCCGAATGTTAAAAGCGCTCACCGAAGCTACAGCGCGCGGTGTTCATGTGAAGATCTTGCTTCCCGGCTTCAGTGATTCCGATTCAACGCGGCGATGGAAAGCCACGTCTCGGCCCGGGGCAGCGAACGTACCGTGATGGGCTGGCGGCCAGCCATGGGGAAGCGCACCAGAGCTTTCCCCGATAAGCGCACGGAAAAGGCAGGCCCGCCGTCCTCTACTGCCGATGGATAGACATGGATGTCCTGGGGGGCCACAAGATGAAAGGCGCAGCCCAGGGCCTTGGCGACGGCTTCCTTGATAGACCAGAGCAGCGCC
>JBEKXG010000671.1:0-3377 GCA_049512295.1 Syntrophobacteraceae bacterium | reverse complement strand
GATCTGGGGTCCGGCGGTATTCTCGGTCCACTATTTGAAGATGGCACATTCGAATACATACCCATACCTGACAGATTTGGAAGAGACGAGCGCACCTATGGGAATACCACAGGAAGGTACGGTCTGAAACTTATGGACTTTTTTCCAGTACCTCAAAGAGCGAGGGTCTCAAATCAATCCATTCACTTCGATCCTGAATTTCTCACCTTTACATACGGTGACCCCACTAGCCCAAAAGCTGGTTTGCGGCACTTACAGGAAGGTGATTTGCTGGTTTTTTATTGCGGTATGGAAGGATGGAATTTCAAATCACCGCCAAGCTTGTATCTAATCGGTTACTTCGAAGTTCTGGTGGCTGAGAAAGCGACTATATTTTCACCATCAGTGTTACAGAGCCTGTTCAGCGAGAACTACCATGTTCGGCATCGAGATGTTTACGAACGGCAGGAAAAAGATTTGGTCTTGGTAAAAGGCTCATCCAAAAGCCGTCTTCTGAACAAAGCGATTTGTATCAGCACAACCGGTTCGGACCGTTCGGGAAGACCTCTCAAAGTACTATCGCTTGAAATGCAAAGCATATTTGGCAGTTTTAACGGAAGAATCAGCTTCCAACGTAGCCCGACTCGCTGGGTAGATCCAGCCTATGTGGCCGGGGCAGCCGAATTTGTGAGGTCACTCTAAAACGAGCTTTCAAAGGAATGAGACATGGCAGAAGGAATCCGTGAGCCAGAAATCCAGAAGACAGAAGACGGGAAATGCGAGTCAATAGAAATTAATTTTGGTCCCCACTATTTCGTTATAATTGACCATAAAGGCCCCAATGGAAAGCTCAGATTCATTTTAGGTGCAACCCACCACGGTTTTCAGGCCGATCCAACCGAAGTGGGCGGTGAATTAGAAGCATTCATCAATCGAATCAGAGAGCTATATCCACACAGCACTGTTGATTAGCACGGGATTGCTCTGTTTCGTCTCTTAGAGTGCTCAAGTCTGTTAACACTCATAACTGGACAATAGAGCGTATATTGTCCATATTTCAAAAACATCCTCTAGGATTGGCGCGGGTTTGCGCCCTGCTCACAACCCCTTAAACCGGACAAAATGGCAAAACGACCGAAAACATCTTACCTCACGCCAGGTTGAAAAGCTGATCGAAGCCGACCAGGGCGGCCGCCACGAGCCCCGCGACCGTTGCTTGTTTCTTCTTATGTTGCGGCACGGCTTGCGCGTGTCCGAGGCTTGCGCCCTGCGTCTCGATCAGGCGTGATAGAAACGCATTCTCGGCAGTTCCACTGCGGTGAGCAGGTTCCCGTCAGCCGCTCCCGTGTCGATGCCGATTTTGTTGCGGGTAACGAACGGTGTCTCAAAAGGTGTATGGCCGAAAACAACGATCTCATCCGAAGCTGTTTCATCCTGCAGAAATCTTTCCCGCACTGTAAGAAGGCGATCCAGGCTGCAGTGCTCGATATCTTCTCCGGGTATCGTCCCCGCGTGGACGAAAAGGTAGCCGTCGAGCCTGAAGTATGGCCGGAGCGATTCCAGGAAACGGATGTGTTCTCCCGGTAGAAACGATAGATCGCCTAGAGAGCAGACCGGGCTGTTGGAGTAGCTGCTCAGGGTCTCCTCCACGCCGATAGACCGGAGCATTCGCAGATAATCGAGATTGCCCGTCCGGGAATACTCCAGCAAAGCGTATTCGTGATTTCCCAGCAGGAAAACCGCGTTTGGGACCTTCCGTCCAATTTCCAGGAGGTAATCGATCACCTCCCGCGATTCCGGCCCCCTGTCGATGTAATCGCCGAGAAATATCAGGAAATCCGTGGCCGTGTCGAGCGGCAGCCGCTCCATAAGATTGGCCAGCTTTCGACAGCACCCGTGAATGTCGCCAACGGCGAATACCTTGTATTTTGGAAAGGGCCGCTGCATGGAAACCCTCCGGTAATAGAGCGCGGGCATTCATCCCAGCTATACGCAGCGTCATAAATAATTGCGAAACGATGCAAGCCGCGTAATTCCGGCGGAGGCCGGAATCCAGTGTTTTTTCCGGTACTTGGTATCCGACTTCAGGCTCTTGCAGGTGTGACGCGATGCGCAAGTATTATCTTCGGCACGTATAGATGTCGTTTAGGGCCGGACCTTTTCACAGGACAGGCCCTTTCCGTTCTGGCTAGGAAATCGAGGGGTTGCGCGGAGGCGTACTTGGGTACGCCGCACAAGGAAGCCCGAAGATTGACACCGCCAGGGCGGAAAAGGACCCTTTCCGGATGGAAACTAACTTTAGACACGTCAAACTTTCCGGTCTGAGGATCGGCAACGCAGCATAATAATTGCCGGACGGCAAACATTGTTCAAGCGCTGCTTGGTGTTATTTCGACGATAGGCGCGGGCTATTACGGGTGGACACTGGTACGGAATCACCACGTCGGGGTCGAGTTTTCGCCTGATGAAGAACGCTGTATAAGCGTGGCCGGCGGATTCGACAGGCGTACTGCGTAGTATTCCATAATTTTTTGCCGGTTGAAGTTTTGAGCTTGTCCGTAAAAGGATGCTTCATCTGCTCCACAAGGGCGCAACGACGGCCATGGCGCATTGTATGCGGTCACCCGGCCACCCATAGGGCCCTGTCTTTCGCGCTTTGGACGAGTTTGTTGGTGACGCGGCCCATATCGAATTCCTCGACCGTCGATACCCCGCGCCTTCCGACCACGATGGTGCCGTATCCGCCTGCCCGTGCTTCCTCGAGGATGGTTCCGGCCCGAGAGGTCGCTCCCGTAATCACTTTGGTCAATACCTCTCCGGGGAAGACACCTGCCGCCTGAAGTTTTGTGGCAGCTTTCTGAAACACCGGCTCAATTTCCTGTGCCGCCCTTTGCTCATGCTCTTTTTGGAACTGCCGGGCGTCCGGACCGGTCAGTCCATCGATTTCCGGAACTTTCCTGACCACGTGAAGGAGAAGAATCTTCTTGCTTAGGCCCCTTATGATCCCGGCCACATGTTCCACGGCCAGCATGGAGCCATCCGATGAATCGATCCCGACAAGGATTCTCTCCGACTCCGGTCTGCCGCCGACCAACCAAACCGCGAGGTCGGATGTCTTTAGGACGACCTTACTGGCCACCCCGCCAAGCGACAGGTCCTGTATAGTGCTCAGCCCCCTTCTTCCAAGGATGACGGAAACGTACCCGAGGTGTGACTCAGCCCTTATGTCCCGGGCTATTCCTTCTTTTCTTTCTCTGATCTCCACCTTCACCGCCGAATCGGGAAATCCGGCGTCGCTAAAAACCTGGCGGGCCCGTTCCACGAAGTCGCGTATTTTATTTTCCTGTTGGGTTTCCCATGACCGTACCGTCTGGACCTTCTGCTGCCAGACCGGGTCC
>JBEKXG010000670.1:0-4697 GCA_049512295.1 Syntrophobacteraceae bacterium | reverse complement strand
CAAAGATTTTTTCATCCGTTGTGCGCCTCTGTTGGTCTACTATTATGAACCCGTGCTCGTTTACCTTGACTTTTGTATTCTCGAGGCCGATTCCCTGTGAATTAGGGACCCTCCCGATGGCTGCGAGCACGCGGTCGAATCTCTGGTTCTTCTCCTCGATTGCCCCGCTGAAGGTAACATTGACACCGCTCTCATCCTCCTCGAGCGAGGCAACGTTCGTGTTGTAGTGGATGGATTCGAAGAGCATTTCGAGCCGGGTGAGAAGAGGTCTCGTCAGGTCCTGATCGATACCTCTGATGAGCCGTCCGTTATACTCGACAAGGACCACCCTGCTTCCCAGTGACGCGTAAACAGACCCGATTTCAAGCCCGACGAAGCCGCCCCCGACAACGAGCAGCCGTTTCGGGATATCGGCAAGCTCCAGAGCGCTCGTTGAATCCATGATTCGCCCGCCCGGTTTGAACTGCACCCCCGCCAGGGCTCGCGTGGAAGAACCGGTAGCGATGATGGCGTGTTTGAACCTGATATGGCTGGACCCTGCGTTCTGGACTCGCGCGTGGCTTGAATCCTCTAAAACCGCCTGTCCCTGAATGAACAGAACGCCGCGCCTTTTGGCAAGCTCGACCAGGCCCTTCGCCAGCCGGCCGATGACCGTGTTCTTCCATTCGCGAAGGCGGTTTATGTCTATTTTCGGCTCGGCAAAGGCGATGCCCATCTCGCTCGATCGCCGGGCATCGTGCATGAGTTCCGTAACGTAGAGCAGGGTCTTTGACGGGATGCAGCCTCTGAACAGGCATACTCCGCCCGGTCCGGGGTCAATTTCGACTATCGTTGTGTCCATGCCCAGGTCGGCCGCCCGAAAAGCGGCGGCATAACCTCCCGGACCTCCGCCGATGACCAGGAGGTCGGTTTCCTGGGTAAACTCGCCCATTACCATTTGATGAAAGCTCCTAAATCCCGGCGGGTCCCACCGCCCGGTTTATCTGCGCTTATCCCGGCTGGCGGTCCCACCGCCCCGCCCTAGCTCATCATAAGAAGTGTTTCCGGGTTTTCCAGTCCTTGTATGATCATGTTGAGAAACCTGGCCGCTTCGGCGCCGTCCAGGACGCGATGATCGAAAGTGACGTTGAGAGGCAGCATCAGGCGAGCGACGATTTCGTACTTTTTTTCATCTCCTGTTGCGACCGGCTGCAATCTTGCCCGGGCCATTCCCAGGATGGCCACTTCCGGGTAATTGATGATCGGAGATAATCCAGTCCCGCCAATCGGGCCTACGTTGGTTATTGTAAAGGTCCCCCCGGACATGTCCTCCTTGGTTGCCTTCCCCTGGCGGGTCTTTTCCGCAAGGGCTTTGAGTTCGATCGCCAGATCGAAGATACTCTTGCAGTCCACGTCCCGGATAACCGGAACGAGCAGACCCCGCTCGGTGTCAACCGCGAACCCGATGTTATGGTAATGTTTAATTATGATCTCTTCAGATTCCATATCGAGGCTGGAATTGAAGCGCGGGAATTTTTTCAGTGCTGCAGCCGCTGCCTTCATGGCGAAAACCGTCAGGCTCAGAGCCCCGCCCTGCGCCTCGACCTGCTGTTTGTGTTTGCGCCGGAACGCTTCGAGTTCGGTCAGGTCCGCCACGTCCGCGTGCGTCACATGGGGAATTTGCGACCACGCGATAGCGAGACGTTTTGCAATGGTTCGCCGCACCGAGCGCAGCGGGCTTCGCTCGACCGGGCCGATCCGGTCAAACTCGGGGATATCCGGGGTCTCCGGCGGCGCGGGCGGCTTTTTCTCTTCAGCCTCGGCAGGCGCCTCTTCGGCCTTGGGCCGCCTGGCGCCTTCGGCGAACGCGCGCACGTCCTCGGTGGTAACCCGTCCACCTGGACCGCTTGGCTTCACCTGGCTAATATCTATTCCAAGCTCGCGCGCCAGGCGGCGCGTGGAAGGCGCGGCGGGAACCGGACCTTCGGGGGGCCTTGCAGGGGCCTTTTCCGCCTCAATTTTGCCGCTGACTGCCTCTGTTCTTTCGACGAACGCTTCGGCCTTTTTTTCCTTTTCTTCGGGTGCGCGCACTTCGCGCTTTTCCTCGGGCGTTTTCGGCGGCGGCGCTTTTGCCTCCTCCACGCTTTCACCCTCCTTCAGGAAAACCATGAGCACTTCCCCTACGCGTACCGTTTGCCCGGATTTTACCCTTATTTCCTTAACGATTCCGGTGACCGGCGAAGGGATCTCTGCGGTCGCTTTGTCGGTTTCGACGATCAGCACGGTTTGTCCGTCTTCGACCCTGCAAGGTTTCGCGAACGGCGTTTTTGATCCTGATCACGCCAGGCATATAATGCTGCTCGCGCTGATAGTTCGGTATGACAATGTCGAAGCCGGTCGCCCTGCGGATCGGCGCCTCGAGGTAGAGCAGGGCCTTTTCGACTATTCTGGCAACCACTTCGGCGCCCGCTCCATAGGTTTGATGGGCCTCATGCACCACAACGGCCCGCCCGGTCTTTTTTACGGATTCAATGAATATCAGGTCGTCCAGAGGCGATATTGAAACCAGATCGACAACTTCGCACTTTACCCCATCCTTCTCATTTAGTTCCGACGCGGCCTCGAGCGTCGGCATGAGGCTTGCTCCGTAGGATATGAGGGTTATGTCACTGCCCTCCAGCGCTATCCGGGACTTGCCGATAGGCAAAGTCTCCTCTTCTTCGGGCACCTCTTCTCTGAAAGCACGATAGACGGCTTTCGGCTCGTAAAAAACGACCGGGTCAGGGTCCCGTATGGCGCTTATCAGAAGCGCGCGGGCCGTGCGCGGGGAGGAAGGGATTACCATCTTCAGCCCGGGCGTATGTGCCCAATAGATTTCCCTGCTCTCCGAATGGTGTTCGAGCGCTCTTACTCCCCCGCCATAGGGGGCTCTCAATACCATTGGAACACTATAGCGGCCCTGTGACCTGGTCCTAATCCTGGCTGCGTGTGCTTCCATCTGGTGAAAAGCGTAGTAGCTGAAGCCGGAAAACTGCATTTCACATACCGGTCGAAGCCCGTAGACCGCCATCCCGATTGAAAATCCGGCAATCGCGGATTCGGCCAGCGGCGTGTCCAGCACCCGCTGGGGCCCGAATTTGTCGATCAGCCCGTCCGTCACACGGAACACGCCGCCGTCTTTCCCGATATCTTCCCCCAGCAGGATAACCCTGTCGTCTTTCTCCATCTCTTGACGGAGCGCCATGTTTATGGCCTCAACCATGTTCATCTTGGGCATCTGCGAAATCTCCATAAGAGCATCAGGTATCAGGTGCGGGAGGTCGGATTTGTCCTCCGGCTTCCGTCATCTGATATCCGACATCCGTACCTCCAGTTCCTCTTTGAGTATCTCCCTCTGGTAGCGCAGCATCGGGGTAAGTTCCGCATAGGTATGCGCGAACATGTCCAAAGGGTTGACTCCCTTTTCGACCAACTCCGACCACCGCCGCTCGGCCGCGCCGATTTCCGTCTTCACTTCCTCAGCGACCGACTGAACTTTCAGGTCGTCGAGAATGTGCTTGTCTCTCAGGTATTTTTCAAACCGGGTGATGGGGTCGCGTTTCTCCCATTCCGTGACTTCCTCTTCCGTGCGGTACTTTTTCGGGTCATCCGCGGTCGTATGCATGGAGAGCCGGTAAGTCACCATTTCTATCAGAGTCGGTCCCCCGCCCGTTCTGGCACGGTCCACCGCGTCTTTGGCCGCCTTGTAGACGGCGAGGACATCGTTTCCGTCCACCTGAAGACCCGGCATGTCGTAGGCAATCGCTTTTTGAGCCAGAGTCTTTGAATGGCTTTGCCGGCTCCGAGGCATTGATATCGCCCAGTGGTTGTTCTGGCACATGAAAATGACCGGGGTCTGGTAGACCGAGGCAAAGTTCAAAGCTTCATGAAAATCGCCCTGGGAAGTCGCCCCGTCGCCAAAAAATGTCATTGCGACCGAATTTTGCCCCCGGTACTTTATCGCGTACCCGATTCCGACAGCATGAATCATTTGCGAGCCTACAGGAACGGATACGGGAAGCAGGTTCATCCCTTCCGGTATGTACCCGCCCTCGTTGTACCCGCTGTAATAGAGAAGAATGCGCTCAATGGGCTTTCCGAGCCAGAGCTCGGCGGGAGCTTCACGAAACGAGGGCGCGACCCAGTCGTCAGGACCCAGGGCTGCTGCCGCTCCAACTTGCGCCTCCTGTCCCTTGACCGGAGCAAAAGTCCCCATCTTGCCCTGTCTTTGAAGGATCAGCATGCGTTCATCCAGTCTTCGCCCGAGCAGCATGGTCCGGTAAAGTTTCAGCAGCACCTCGTCCGGGAGTTGCGGCTCGAGCAGCTCGTCAACCTGCCCGTCTTGGTCCAGGATCGAGAGGTATTCGACCCGGTATGGGAGATCGATTTCTCTGGTCGGCATGATTCTTTCTCTCACCTCGTAGTTCTCTGAAAACGGGGGTAAACGGATGAATAAGAATAATAGTAACTTACGCAACAGTCTTGAGTATCGAGCAAACAATATAAGTACAGGCCTTTTTTTCTGCCAGAGGGCAATAGCAGTGTCCATTCGGAAAACCCGGATAAGAACTCCACGCCCCGCGAGGTTTCTGTTCGGAAAGGAGGGATTTTCCGTTCTGGCTAGGAAATCGAGGGGTTGCGCGGAGGCGTACTTGGGTACCGCCTCGCGGAGCGTCGAG
>JBEKXG010000669.1:0-3841 GCA_049512295.1 Syntrophobacteraceae bacterium | reverse complement strand
AAGAACCACACAAAACCTCCTGCACACCACGCGTGAAAGCCGGGAAAAATTGGCTGAAAAGACAGGTAACATCTTCTTGCTGAAACACTTACTGCAGTCATTAATTGGACTTGTGAATGAAGATGGAAGGTGTTGGGTCAATTATAATGATGTGGAAAGAGCCCTAGAAGATTTGAAGAAGAATTTAAGAGAAGGTGAGGTACCAACCGTATCAGGGTACTTGCGAGATGTGTTCAATGAAGCTGAAGACATTAACGAATGGAAGCCCATGTCATGTTATCCGGTCGCTGTGGCAATGGCCAAGAGCTATTTAAAAGGGTATTCTAAGCTGAGCGACGAAGGACGTGATGCGTCAATCGACTTTTTGAATAGATGGTGCATAGGTCTTGAATATGCAGGAAATAAGCGTCTTATTTACACGCTTGATCGTTTCAATGATCATGTCAAGAAGCTTGAAGAACTGGGCATCCTTAGCCATGACGGGTTCAGGTCGGACATTCTTGGAGCATGGCTTGAAGGAGTCTCCCACAGGTTTCCAATGGACAAACCGGATAATGATGCCGTTTTCAGTGGCGCTCTTGAGCGGATACGCATCCCTGAGCCGCTTGAACCAATTGGATCTGGGGGACAAGCTACAGTGTTTCGCTTCACTGAAAAACAAATCCAATATGCATTACGCCGGGTTGAACTTAGATCGGAAACAGACCGCAAGAGATTCCTAAGCGCTATGGATACGTTGAAGGCGCTGAAGGAATATAGCTATCGAAGAGAGGAGGGAGCGAGATACGTATTTGATCTTCGCGATGTTGGGCTTGCCGACACAGCAGGTGATGACAATCCAGAGAGCATGGTTGGAGTCGAGATTTACCGTTGGATTGATGGAATCAGCCTGAATCACAAGACCGCTCAACTCAATTCCATCATTACGGCGGATATTGGGCTGAAGCTGTCAAAGGCTGTTCAATTTCTCCATAGACATGGCATACTGCATAGGGACATTTGCCCTCAAAATATAATTTTAGCAAATGAGGCGGCAACTCCCATACTTATAGATTTCGGCTTTGCAAGGTTCGGGAGCAGCCAAATGGGAACACCCATTGTAAGTGAGTTCTCGGCTCCAGAGGTTCACGCAATAAATCCCGAATGGACTGAAGCCTCAGACATATTCGCAATCGGCAAAACCCTCATGGCTCTTGTTCAACCTGATGATCAGCAAGCCGTAATACTGTCTCCCTTTTTTGAACGATGCATCGAACAAAAGCCATTAGAGCGCCCAAGTGCCGATGAACTGGTCTCATATTTCGAGGGGATCGTTCAACAGTTTCAAATCACACAACGGCAGGACTCGATCAGGTCTTAGAGGGGCAAAAGGTTTTTGAGGGACAGAAATTAAAGCTCGGATTCGTAAAGAATGATAACGAGATCACACAGAATAAGCTTAATAAACCGGAGATTCATTTTCTGCATAGATTACGGATAGAGAGAAGTCACTATTTACAAGAGAGAGAAAACGTATTACGTAGATTCGGCCATCTTTCTGATGCGGACATGAAAATTAGGACCCAAGAGGGAGCAAGACTGATCGCTGAAGTATTTTTTCTTCAGTCCCTTACTGCAATCGTCAGGGAGCTTTTGTAACACACCGATGAAGAGACTGAGATTCAGTGTGTATGAATATTGATATGGTATGGTATTGGCCAATTTGTGAACGTTCTAGAACTTCCGGGGAAAAACATTCCCGAGATTCGTCACCCCTTCGAAATTCTGATCTCACTCCGGTAACTTGATCACAATCCCACACAGGACAGACTCCGCTTTAAAAACCACCTCCTACATATATAAATACCTAATCACAAACCCAACTCATTCAATAATTCCAATCCCTGAGCCGGAATAGGAACAACTCTCGTATCCCATCGAAAGGAGGTGATCCCCGTTGGACATCGGCAGTTTCCTTCAATCCATTGGGGATAAGGTCAGCAAAATCATGGTTCCAAATTCGATCGTGAGTTTTCGGTAAGCCTGCGTAGAGCGATTCTTTTCTCACTGCGCGGTCCGGCCTCGGCCGGGGGTTCCAGGCCGCATACGGACACACCCGAGTCATTTGACAGGAATTTCAGGATAAGCGGGCAAAATATCTCGAAACTCCAGTGAAAACGGAATATTAAAGCATAGTAGTGTGTAAGACCCTTCTGAGGTTTTCCACGAATACCAATAAAGTCAGCCAGTTATGAGCACGTGTGCTGGTAAGCCTATGTGATCCTTACGAAAATTGTCAATAAAAATTTTGTCCAATAGGGTCTTACATTTTCTCGAACCATCTATGCGAATACATGAGACATTATGCTATTGACGTGCACTTATCCTGAAATTCCTGTCTGATGCGTGAGTCCTGCTCAAGATTGGCATGTTTCTTTGGCTTTGTGAGGTCCAAGGGGCAGGCGGCATTTCTCGCAGCTTGTGGCCCAGAGATCATGAACGTGGTCCATCTCCTCGACAGGCAAAAGTTCCCTGCATTTCCCGGTATGGCCGGTTTGTCCGCCGTGCTTTTTCCCTTTAGGTGCGGCTTTTTTCCTGACGACCTCGGGACCGTCTGAAGATGGCGGCTTCGAGGAGTTTGTCGAGTTTTGTTGCCGGGAGGTGAGTTCACCCTTGAAGGTCCTGTTTTTGTGATCAAGCTCCAGAAGCTTGTCAACGGTGGGCTCTTTTAAGGTTTCAAGGAAATAGAGGGGGTGCCCATAGATTTCCTGCCAGTCCCGGGAGATCCTTCCGGCCATTTTTGCCAGCAGATAGGAGGCAAGATGAGGGACGCGGACCCAAGGCGGCAAGAGAAAGCGAGTGTTGTAGGCGAGTAGATGCAGATTATTGCGCCGTGCTTCGCCATTCCATCCAATGTAGCGGTCCCGGCATCCTATGTGCCTCGGGGCAGAAGACCACGCAAAACAGGCAATGGGTCGTTCCTGTGAAAAGGCAATGTATTTGAGGTGAGACCCAACCGGCTGGGCGTAGCCCAGGTAATGGAATTGGGCGATGAGACCGTTGTAGAGTTGTTCAAATTGAGTGCGCCTCACCTGCTACTCACAAAGAGTGTGTCCTGAAACTGCAAAAACCAGTCTCATTGACATATCACTTGGGAAATCATATAGTTTTACCGGCTTTGGGGTTGTGTCAGAAGTTTTTTGGGGCAGAATGCGGCCCCAAAATGCTTTTCGGATGCGTAGCGTACCGCTTGATGCATTATTGCGGATCTATAGCCCTATCCGCTGCTCGTTAGAACCCAAAAAAAGGAAAAACGTATGAAGAAATGGATTATTGGATGCTTTCTGCTGAGTTTGCTTGTCTCTCCACTTAATGCCAGCTCCAAATCATTTTACAGCGACGGAACGGTAGATAATAGCAGCGGGACGACAAACAAGGACCTGGTGTACAGGGATTTCGAGTTTACTCAGGACGGCTACGTCACCGGCTACATAATCAACGAATCGAATCACCCCCTTAAGTCCGTTAGATTGGATATGTGGACGACCAACAAGGCGGAGACGCAGATTTTGTGGCGAAAAACTCTCATTATTGGCAACATGGCCCCAAAGGGCAAATATGAGGTCAGGGAACCGTATAGTCCTGTTCCTGATGACCCCTCAGCAGTAGTATTCAAGTTTAGACTGCCAGGGAGCACGAATTTCAGAAACGCTGGAATAAAAGATTAAACGCCGTTTAAGCTCAATACTGTTCACTTTAGGCGGAAGTTTCTCGCACGAAGCCGCGAAGGAAAGACCTTTGACAGGAATAACAGGATTAACAGGAGAAAAAGAGAGTCCCGGCATACATCCGCAGCGACAAA
>JBEKXG010000668.1:0-2503 GCA_049512295.1 Syntrophobacteraceae bacterium | reverse complement strand
AGGTCATTGGGTTCGCCGGCAGTTGTGGCGTTTGCTCTGGCCGGGCTTTAGGAACAGCTTGCAGTAAGTCGAAGAAATCAACGGATAATCTACTCGGCGGTGCAGGCGCCGCATCCGGTATGTCGGAAGAAGCGGCTAATAAAGTCTTCATCAAGGTCATTGGGTTCGCCGGCAATTGCGGCGTTGCCTCAGGCTGGGCTTTTGGTGCGGCCTCAGCAATGTCGGGAAAATCGATTTTTAATGTCTGCATCTCGCCCATAATCTGTTCCCTTCCGCCTGATCTTTGAATGACAGCCTTCCGCTTCAAAAACACGTCGGCCCTGTATTTGCTTTCTGCGGATTGTCCGTGTTAATCGGGCAATATGATATCATGCGTCGATTTTGCTCTGCCAAACGGCAACCAGAAGCGGCAACCAGAAGCGGCAACGAGAAACGGCAACCAGAAGCGGCAAAAAGCAGAGATGAAAAAGATTTTCGCTAAGGAGTTAACTGAGTGAGCAGAAGAATGAACAGGACCTGGTCCCATGAACCCGATTGCTGAAAGGCGGGTCAGTTTGAGCAGCTCTGTCTTTCTTGTCCCAAAATTATCTTTTGAATCTATCTGAGTGGTACTCTGGTGGGCTCGCTCGCGAGGTCCGGGGCTACTCTCTATCAATTAGCTCGCCAGGATGAACGAAAATAATGTGATGGGTGTCCCACGGGGACATGAGATACTAATTGAAGTTCTTTGGCTGGGTTTGAAAGACCGGGGCAAAAGCGAGTTCGAACTCATTATATCCTTGTGCACTTTTCAATAATTTCACGGTGTTGCGGATTGCTGGCCAGCAACTTCGTCCGCCCGGCAATCTCCATGTCCTCGTACTCAAATCCGGGCGCCACCGTGCACCCGGCCAGAGTAAATTCTCCCGGGCCCCGCTGTTCAGCCGCAAACCAGCTCCCTGGCTCTATAACGACCTGGAAAGATTCTCCCATGTCGAAGTTGCGCCCCAGCCTCTTTTCAATCAGACCGCCCTGTGGATCGATGACGTGGATCGTAAGCGGATCCCCTTCGAAAAAGCTCCATACTTCTAAAGGTATTTATGCACTTACTTGCCTCGTGAAAACCTCTTCTCAAGGTATTTTCTTTCCTCCAGCCACCCGCGCCCCTACAGGATTTTCGGCCAAGAATGTAGCCCTGCTCATATCATGCCCGGCAACCAAACTCCGTCATCGACGGAATTCAGAGATGTACTTAAATATACGTTGGGCAAGCTCTGGTTGTTTGATGCCAATAGAGAGTAAGAGTTTTCAGCCTTCCCAAACATTAATGAATTTAAAACCTAGTAGCGCATTATCCATAGCTATTTTACGAAATCTATTCGTCACGAAGACATTTCCCCTGCTTTGTGGAATCTTAAAGATGGTAGCGCCGCCTAGTCTATCACCAAAAAATGCATACTTGAGAATCCGCATGATGCGGCCACTGCTCTCGAACCGCTTAACTTGTGAGTTAAATTCATCCAGCGCATCTATTGATTTGGTTACGTTAAACGCGTAATATTCTCCTTCGTTGCAGGAGAGCGGCAAAATCTCTCCATTTTCACGAAGCAGCCCCTGCAAAGCATTAACAGCTCTTAGACTAAATACCGGAACGCCCGGAGCAAGGCTTGGAAAATCACTTGGAGGGAGATTGCGATTGAACTTATCGTCTCGAAATACCTCAACGGCAGGTGCTGTCCAAGATGCAAATAGACGCCTCCCATCAAATTGTCTTAAAATAGCCCAATCGTTCTTCGCTGTGAAGACCAGATTTTGATATTGATTGCCATCAGCATCAAGGATAAATACATTCATATAAACTCCTAATAAGGAAATCTATTTTCAGACAGTTCTTCTTTTATATCCCGAAGGACTCCTAAAACTTCCTCTTTGTTCGTTGCATCCTGAAGCCTGCGATAAACCTCCGCATGGTATTCTCTGGTGTTCAGGCCAGGGTGATATGCGCCTGGTCCTGCCTCTCTCGTACGGGGCAACCAGACCCCATTGTCGTAGGAACTCAAGGGGATGTCAAATTCTTGCAAGATTTGTCGGGCAGGCTCAGCTCTTCTGTCGAAAACAGAAACCATATGATGGCCTGCATGGTCGGCAGGCTTGGGCTCTCCAGCAGCTTCAAGTGCCATTTCCAGTTGTCGATATGGAGAACCTGATTGTTTTGAACCTGGATCAGCTTTTTCGACTTGCTGATTCACAGATGTTTCTGTGGGGTTTTCAACGGCTTCCAATTCTCCCGGACCGCTGCTCGCAACCACGCCGGACCGATCTTCCTGATTGAGCGCGGGGAGCTGCAGCGTCTTATCCTGCGCCTTTTCTATCGCCTTGAAGGTATCGGCTGCTTGCTCTGGCGGAATGCCCTCTTTGGTGAGAAAGTCCGTTACATTGGCTTTGCCACTGAGGTATGCAGCGCCCTCTTTTACTCCCTTGCCGATGCCCAAAAGCCCAAGAAGCCCCACTGCCGTTCCAACCG
>JBEKXG010000667.1:0-2507 GCA_049512295.1 Syntrophobacteraceae bacterium | reverse complement strand
GACCGCTGGGTTGAACGGATACTGTCCTTGAGGGAAACTTGCAGGCTCAGACAACTCCCCACATACCCCATACTCGTTGAGGCCGTCACCTGCCTATTCCAAAACAGAACTCCCGATGTATCATGGATTTAGATACCCCCCTGAACAATTACCAAAAATTTACCCCAAATAGGCCAATTTGCTTTTCACGGTCGTAAAGAGTTTTGCAACGGTCTCTTCAGTGGGACCAATTGCTTTCAGTGCCATTTGCTCTGCAATCGAACCAGCAATAAGGTCAGGAACCGCAAGGAAATCTTCAATTTGCCGGGCGCCATCATCGCATTTACTGTTGCCGCACCGAAAGTGGCCAAGATCAAACGTAAGATAAAGGCTACTAATCCAGGCGAAAATGTGGGTAAGTTCCCGGACTCTTTCATCGTTTGCAGCTATACTGTCCTCGTCAGCGAACCACATCACATTTTGTCCTGGGACTGCAAGTCCGGCAATGAGAACACTAAGGGTGTGAACGATAAAAAACGCTCTCTCAAGTATGTTGGCTTTCCACTTCCGATATGGTGCGAATTGGGGATTTTTGAGATCTAATGGCGGCCGCCCCGCGAAGATCGACTCGCATTGTTTGTTCACCGCGACGGAAAAGGACAGACCATCAAGAGAGTTAGCAGCTTGTAGCAAGGGCAGAAGTGCTCGGCGTCTTTGGCCATCAGTCAACCGTTTGAAGGACATGCGCCGCAAATCCGAAAGGTATTCATTCCTGACATGAAGCCGAATCGGCTCCCAATTAGCCCAAGACTCCAGCGAAGTGATCAATATTGAGTAGACCCAGTAGGGAGCGCCGGAGGACTCCCCACTGTAATCCGTACCCAGCAAAGGAGTCCTTGCCTCGCGAAAATCCGGGAGAATTTGCTCATAAGTGCAGCCGAGTTTCGAGAACTCTGCATCAAACAGGCTAAATAGAGTCCCGTTTATCGTAGGTACTGAATGCCATTGGCTTTTTTTCATCATTTAGATCCGTTCAGGAGAACGAATGCGTTAAACAGAGCAGCGACATCGCATATTATACACTTGAGTTTGGTTGAATGCACCGAGATTAACACAGCTTGCCAACGGCGTAACTTTTCGATTTTTCAAGATATGATTTGCTTTTGGAAGCCTACCTGAGAATTTCGGTACGGGAAATCTGGTTTTCAGGGCACCAAAATGGCGGAGGCATTTCCGGTGCGGCGGGATCGCTGCACATAATGCTTTTCTTGTACAGGGAACCGGGCGGGACCTGGAAGTGGCCGCCGCCGGTTCTCACAACGTGTTCCGGTTTTACACGGTAATATAACATGATCGGCTTGGGGCCTAAGACAATTCGCAAGTACTTTATCCTATAATGTCAAGCAGTTATCAAACTACGGGAAGGCATCGTTAACCCACTGCGCCGCAAGCTTTTCCCCGATCGCGGATTCCTACCCCGACCGATACGCACGACTCCCGAAACAGGACACCCGAATCCGGAAATGATTTGCAAAACTTGCGTATTTCAGAACTTCGTTTTTTCAAGGAGGAGAGTTCCAAGATTCATTTTGGGACGCCGTATTTTTCAAGACGATAGGCTAATGTCGGCCTGGACAAACCCAGAAGCCGTGCTGCCTTTGATAGATTACCTTTGCTTATTTCAAGCGCACGAATCATGTACCTCTTGTTCATCTCCTCCAAGTCAATGCCCTGCATGGGAATGTCAATCTCGGAGGCTTCCGTCATCGAATTCCGGTGCACCAGACCCAGTAACTTGATGAGATGATCTTCCGTTATTTTGCCGCCATCTTCCATCAACACGATTCTTTCTATGAAATTTCTCAATTCTCGCACATTACCCGGCCAATCGTACCGGAGAAGAAGAGACTGGGCATCTTTCGAGATGGATTGAAAATTCCTGCCAAACTTGTTATTGAATTGGTCCATGAAAAACATGGCCATTGGTAAGACATCAGACTTCCTCTCCCGAAGCGGCGGAATATAAATCGAAGCTACATTCAGTCGAAAAAAAAGGTCCCGCCGGAATGTCCCCTCTTTCACCACTTCGGAAAGCTTTTTATTCGTTGCCGCGATGACCTTCACGTCCACATCTATCTTTGTAGTCCCTCCAACTCTATACAACTCCTTCTCCTCGAGGAACCTTAATAACTTTACCTGTGTCTGGGGGGAAATCTCGCTGATTTCGTCCAGGAGTAAAGTCCCTCCGTTTGCAGCCTCTATTTTCCCTTCTTTCCCCTGCTGCAGCCCGCCGGTAAACGAGCCCTTCTCATAGCCAAAAAGCTCACTTTCCACCAGATCCCGGTTGATTGCACAGCAATTGATAGCCATGAAAGGCTTGCCAAATCGATCGCTTCGATAATGGATATACCGTGCAATGATTTCCTTTCCTGTTCCGGTTTCACCTTCGATCAATACCGTCGTGTCGCGGCTTTGAGCTACCCTGTCCGCCTTCTGGAATACTTCCCGAATCTCGTCGCTGGCCGTCA
>JBEKXG010000666.1:0-2511 GCA_049512295.1 Syntrophobacteraceae bacterium | reverse complement strand
GACAACCTGGCCCACGAAGAAGTTATCCTTTACAAGGCCGGTGCACCCAATGTCGAAACAGGCGATCCTATTCCTGGTAGATGAAAGCTGCGATTTCGCGGTAGTCCGTGCATTGCGAGCCGCCGGGCATGACGTAAAAGCTATTGCGGAGGTCTGCCCGGGTGTGTCCGATGAGAAAGTCATGGAGATTGGCATCGAAGAAGGGCGCGTTCTGCTCACAGAAGATAAGGACTTTGGATGGCTGGTTTTTGCCGGCCAGGCGGCAGTACAAGCGTCATCTTCATAAGGTTCCCCATGCAAGCAAGATCGCTCCTCTCTGAAACCATCGTTTCATTTGTGGAGCAAGCGGGGAACAAACTGCGGGGATCTTTTACAGTGGTTGAACCAGGTCGAATGCGACTAACTACTATGCCAAAGAGATAAGCCTATGGAACCCTGGTATAAAGTTGCGACACCGCGCAAAGAGGTGCGTGAGGGGCGTTCATTTAACCCGGATGAGTTTGCAATCCACTTGGAGCAGGTCATCGCCGGGACTGCTCCTGAGGATTACCGTGAGCCTGACAAGTTTTTTGCGCGAACATGTTTCACTCGGGCATTACGGGAACATGTAGGGATGGTCCTACGAAGGCTTTCTGGCGAAACAGCGAATACCGCTCCCGTAATGACCCTCATTACGCAGTTCGGAGGGGGCAAAACTCACACACTAACTGCGCTATACCATCTTGCATCCAACGGGGCTAAGGCTGTCGAATATCCTGGAGTTGGTGACCTCATAAGACATGCTGGTCTCAGCACAGTCCCACAGGCCAGGGTCGCCGCATTCGTGGGTAATGCATGGGACCCTCAAGACGGCAGGGAAACGCCATGGATTGATATCGCGTGGCAATTGGCCGGAGATAAGGGAGTGAGTCAACTTGGTGCAGCCGCAAAGACTACACCGCCGGGCACCGATGCACTGAACCGTGTCTTTAAGGCAGCGGGCGGGCCGGTTCTTCTGCTTTTCGACGAAGTGCTGAACTTCCTTAATCGCCACCGAGCTATGGCCGACCAATTCTATGCCTTTATCCAAAACCTGACCGTTGCCACCACTGGCACCACTTTAGGTGCGGCGGTCATCAGTTTGCCCCGAAGCCAGGTCGAGATGACCGACTGGGATATGCAATGGCAGGATAGGATTACCAAGGTAGTACGCCGCGTTGCCAAAGACCTCATTGCCAATGACGAGGCAGAGATTAGTGAAGTGGTTCGCCGCCGATTATTCCAGGACATCGGTAATGAACGTGTTCGCAAAAGCGTTGCCAAGGATTATGCCGACTGGTGCTTTGAGCGGCGCGCTCAACTTCCTCCGGAATGGACGGCGGTCGACAGCGCCACAACGGAGGCAAAAGCTAAGGAGTACCTGCGCGGGAGATTCGAGATTTGCTACCCATTTCACCCCGCCTCACTGTCAGTATTCCAGCGCAAGTGGCAGGCTCTTTCGCAATATCAGCAAACGCGCGGGACCCTCGCCATGCTTGCACAGTGGATTTCATGGGCTTACCGCACCGGCTTTACCGATGCACGCCGCGAGCCCCTCATCACCCTTGGGTCCGCCCCCCTGGAAGTCCCCGAGTTCCGAAGTGTTGTGCTGGGACAACTTGGGGAATCCCGCCTGTTGGCCGCCATTGACTCAGATATCTCCGGCGCGCAAGCGCATGCACGCGCACTAGACGCTGATACAAAGGGTCCCCTTAAATACATTCATCGCCGTGTGGGGACGACGATCCTCTTCGAGTCATCCGGCGGGCAAATCGATAAGGTCGCACACCTTCCTGAACTGCGATTTGCACTTGGTGAACCGGAGGTGGATACAACTTCCGTTGACACTGCCGCAATTACCCTGGAGGATAGATCATACTTCATTCGCCGGGTGGGTACAGATGGTTTTAGGATAAGCCATCAGCCCACTTTGAAAAAGGTCGTCAGTGACCGGCGGGCGTCTCTGGATGAAGATTCTGAAATCAAGCCAACTATGCGAAAGTTTGTTCAGAGCGAGTTTGACCGTGGGGCTAGTATCCCGGTTGTGCCGTTCCCTGCTGATAGCACCGCCGTGCAGGACACGCCGAAGCTTACTCTGGTTCTGGTTGATCCAGACGATGAATGGGAAGGAGCAGGCATACTTCGCCAGCAGATATCCGAATGGACGAAACTCCGAAACAAATCGCCAAGGCTTTATCCCGGATCGCTTGTTTGGTGTCTCAAAAAGCCGGGTCGCGATTTCAGGGAAAAAACCGAGTTATGGCTCGCATGGAAACGAGTGGCGAAGGAAATAGCCGAAGGGACACTTGGAGGTGACTTCGACCGTACCGACCGTGCCGAGATGCTGTCGAAAGTAAAAGATGCTGAAGAAGCAGTCAAAGATGAGGTCTGGGGAGGTTATCGCTTTGCAGTCATTTCCGATAACCAGGGACCCGATGGACTCAAGGTGATCGATCTAGGCGCGGGGCATTCCAGCGGCAGTGAAACTCTCTG
>JBEKXG010000665.1:0-2553 GCA_049512295.1 Syntrophobacteraceae bacterium | reverse complement strand
ATTTTCCCCGGCATGTTTTCTTCACCCCTGGAAGAAAGCATAGTGGGAAAAGCCCGCGACCGCGGACTGATTGATGTCAGGGTGCATAACATACGTGATTTTGCCGCCGACAGGCATCAGATGACGGATGACCGGCCCTTTGGAGGCGGAGAGGGCATGGTCATGAAGCCCGAGCCGATAGTAAGCGCCCTTCGTGCAATCATGGACAACGGCCCTTCCGCCAGGAGAGTTTTGCTGACTCCCCAGGGGCGGCTCTTCAACCAGGAGATTGCCCGGGAACTGAGCCGCCTTCCGCGGCTCATCCTCATTTGCGGCAGGTACGAGGGTGTTGACGAGCGAGTGGCCGAGTATTTCACGGACGATCAGATATCGATCGGCGATTATGTTTTGACCGGCGGGGAGCTTGCGGCCATGGTCGTGGTGGACGCCGTTGCCCGGCTGCTCCCCGGAGCGCTTGGGAACGTGGGTTCGGCCGAGGCGGATTCGTTCAGCGAACCGGTTCTGGAGCATCCGCAATATACCCGCCCTCAGGATTTCCAGGGCAAGAGCGTTCCTGCTGTCCTGCTCGGCGGCAATCATGAAAGCATCCGCCGTTGGCGGCGGGGACAGGCGCTGCTCAGGACCATGGCGCGCCGTCCCGATCTTTTTGCCCGCCTTAGTCTTACTGCTGAAGACCTTGCCCTGCTCGAAACGGCCCGGCGGGAGGTTGAAGAAGCAAGGCAAAAGTAAAAAGGCAAGAATTTCCGCAATTTTGCCTTTTGCCTTTTTACTTTTTACTTTCCTGGACAGCGGGTCCCTGGAATCGATGATGGCGCAACTTTTTCTGGCGCTCCTGCATTATCCCGTCTTGAACAGGATGGGTGACTTGATCGCTTCGGCGATAACGAACCTAGATCTTCACGACCTGGCCCGGTCGTGCTGTACTTACGGGGTGCCGGCGTGCTATATAGTCACGCCTCTCAGAGACCAGCAGGCCCTGGCGAACCGGCTCACGGCCCACTGGATCGACGGCAGGGGCGGCGAAATCCTGCCGGAGAGGCGGCAGGCCTTGAAGCTTCTCAGAGTTGTGGAAAGCCTGCCTGCGGCGATAGAAGATATCGCTCAAAAGACCGGAAAAACCCCGGGCCTTTGGGCTACCACCGCTAAGGCCGGAGCGGGTGCGCTGCCCCATCGCGATGCCCGCGATTTGCTCGAGCGGGCAAATCGGCCCTTTCTGCTCCTTCTCGGGACAGGCTGGGGCCTTGCGCCGCAGATTTTCGACATCGTGGATGCTGTGCTCGAACCGATTTCGGGCGTTAACGGCTACAATCATCTTCCGGTCCGCTCGGCGGCCTCGATCCTGATGGATCGGCTGCTGGGAAAAAGTTGGTATGAGTGTGCCAATTGATTCCCCACCTGGCGGAGCGAGGTGGGCCATGCCTGCGGTTTAATTTGAAACCAGTCGGGGATTTGAATCCAGTCTACGCGGGGCGCCTTCCCGGCGCCCTGTTTTATATTTATTTGCGGAGGAATGAAAATGGGAATCAGCTTACTCGAAACGATCGAAAGAGATCACATGCGCTTCGATATCCCGGCATACAGGATCGGCGATACCGTGAAAGTGCACGTGAAAATCCGTGAAGGCGATAAAGAACGCATCCAGGTATTCGAAGGTCTGGTGATTCGTACCCATAGAGCCAAAATGGGCGCCACTCTCACGGTCCGCAAGGTATCCTACGGGGTTGGCGTGGAACGTATTTTTCCGGTTCATTCCCCGCAGATAGAAAAAATAGAGATACTGCGTCGAGGCCGCATCCGCAGGTCCCGGCTCTACTATCTGCGCCACCGGGTCGGCAAAGCGGCCAGAATCCGCGAAAAGCGCGAGACACCGAAGTCGCAGCAGTAGGAGCGGGCCATGCCCGCGATCAACTTTTCGAAGCGGTTTTGAGTTAACTAAAAACTCATAACGAGAAACTCAAAACTCTTCAAGGCGGGTCTCATGCAGCGCCAACTGATCGAAGCCCTGGCGGTTGACATGCGTATCCATGAAAGGGATGCCTACCGGCGGGGTTTTCGTTTTATTTGCGGCATAGACGAGGCCGGCCGAGGTCCGCTGGCAGGCCCCGTGGTCGCCGCCGCCGTGGTCCTGCCAAAGAGCGTTCGCCTGCCCGGGATCACCGATTCCAAGCGGCTCACCCCTGAGCAGCGGGAAGATTTTTGCCCAAGAATCCGGTCACGCGCGCTCGCCATCGGTATCGGGGTTGTAGACAACGTCGAAATAGACCGGATAAATATCCTCCAGGCAACCTTCCGGGCCATGACCGGCGCTGTCGGCCGGTTGGAAATAGAGCCTGATTTCCTCCTTATCGACGGCCCATACCGGCTTCCTCTCCAGATTGGGCAGAAGGGAATCCCGCAGGGAGATAGTCTTTCGATCTCCATTGCTGCGGCTTCCATAATCGCCAAGGTCCATCGCGACCGCCTGATGTGCGAGTTTCACGAAACATTTCCTCAATACGGATTTGATTCCCACAAAGGCTATGCCACCGCCCGCCATTGCGAGGCCATTCGCAG
>JBEKXG010000664.1:0-2615 GCA_049512295.1 Syntrophobacteraceae bacterium | reverse complement strand
TGTGACCTGCCCGTCTTCGAGCGGCTGGCGCAGAAGATCGAGCACGTTTCGCCGGAACTCCGGGAATTCATCCAGGAAGAGGACCCCGTTGTGGGCGAGGCTGACCTCCCCGGGCTTCGGCACGTGGCCGCCGCCGACGAGCCCTGCGTCGGATATGGTATGATGAGGGGCGCGGAACTGGCGCTTGACGATGAGCGGACTGTTATTCAGCATTCCGGCGACGCTGAAAACCTTGGACGTCTCCAGCGCCTCGTCGAAGCTCAGCGGAGGGAGTATCCCGGAGAGGCGCTGGGCGAGCATTGTCTTGCCGGACCCGGGCGGGCCGATCATGAGCACATTGTGCGATCCGGCGGCGGCGACCTCAAGCCCCCTTTTTGCGTGCTCCTGGCCCTTCACGTCTTCGAAATCCAGCTCATCGGGCGCCTCGGAGTTCCATATCGAATCCAGGTCGGTCTTGATCACGGGAAGGTCGGACCGGCCGTTCAGAAATTCAACGGCCTCAGATAAGTGATTTACCGCCCGCACCGAGACCGTGTTCAGTACTGCGGCCTCCCGGGCGTTTGCGGCCGGGAGTATGATGTCGCTGTAGCCGGAGTCCCGCGCCTGGATCGCCATCGGCAGGCATCCGGCAACCGGCTTGACCCTGCCGTCGAGCGAAAGCTCCCCGCAGAAGATCATTTTAGCGGCTTTATCCGAGTTCACGATCCCGAGTGCGGCAAGTATCCCGACCGCGATCGGCAGATCGAAACCAGCGCCCTCTTTCTTCATGGCCGCAGGCGCCAGGTTTACGGTGATCCGCTCGAAAGGGAAGGGATACCCGCTGTTCTGGATCGCAGCCTTGACCCTGTCCTTGCTTTCCTTGACTATGTTGTCCGGCAGCCCTACCGTCGCAAAGCCGGGAAAACCTGAGGCCAGGTCCACTTCTACTTCCACCAGGATAGCGTCAATGCCGAGAAGGCTGCATGTGTAGGTTTTGGCGATCATGGACACGGCCTTTGGGATAAGGGGCTTAATCCGAACGGGGACATTATTGGCACAAAAACCAACGGATAGCAACCATGCAGGGAATAAGGACGGATTTCAGAAGTGAAGGCACCGGCACGGGGGCGCAAGAACGCGGTGACGCAGAGAAATGAAGAAGGACGGTCAAAAAGAGGTGCGGGGAAGAGAAATAGGAAGAACGCCGGGGAATGACCGGTCAGAATTCAGATCTTTTTTATGTGGTTTTCAAAGAGCAGGCGAGGCTAATGCTTCGCAATTGCCAGAGAAGAAGCCCGGTTCCTGCAGTTACCTTTGCTGTATTCGCTGTAAATACAGGAAAATTTCAAAGCACAATTTCATAACCATACTATTTAATAGGAAATATTGAATTTGTCCGGTCAAAAAAACAGCGAATAACAGCGTGCAAAAATGCAGGGAACAGCGAGCGGGCGCGAAGCGCGAGGACTGAGCTATGAGGACTGAGGACTGAGTAGAGAACCCGCAACCAGAAGCGGCAAAAAGCAGCGCAGAGGCGGGAGCGGGAAGCGGAGGACGGAGGACCCAGCGGCCAAAAGGAAAAAGGCAAAAGGCAAAAGGAAAAAGTAAAAGGACCGCGAAGGCGAGGACAGGGCGATTAGTACTGAGGGCCTGCCATGGAGGTCCTTCGAATCGAGGACTGAGGGAAATTTGGAGGCGGCCGTCCTGTAAATACAGGCTGGATTCAGGTGACATATTCATAATTCCCTTACCGAATTGAACCCCCTGGTTGAGGGCGTTGTTTCAGTCGGACAATATTTTAGCATTGTGGATTGAGGCATATCAAACGGCAACCAGAAGCGGCATTCAGAAGCGGCAACGAGAAGCGGCAACCAGAAACGGCAAAAAGCAGAAAAGCAGTTGCCGGTGGACAGTGGCCGGTCCCCGGATTAACAATTTCCCGGGCAGGCTGGATAAAACCGCAAGGAGGAGGAAGACGGCCGTAAGCCGGCTTGGGGTTCGCGTAGCGTGGATTCGTCATCTGTTCCGAAAAACCTGCGCCGCTTCGGCCTCACCCCGAGTTTGGCCTTTATGGTGTGGACAAAGTCCCTGCTCCCTACTGCAACACTCTCAGTCCACTTGCTTTCCCGGACCTGTTCGGCCTTGCCAAGTGCCCGCTCCATCTAGGCTCTATGCGACCGCTGAAGAGACTCGATGGAGGGTAGCCCAAGCAAATCCAATAAGGCTCGATGGTCAATGGCCTCGCTCACGACGCGCGGATGACAGACACCGCGCAGCGCTCGGCATTCCGCGCTCCGCGAAGTATATCGTTCAGGGGCGTCCACAAGCTCTTCACGCATCGATACTAAATTGATGTATATAAGTATCATACGACATGATGGCCGGTTTCGACTGCGGTCGCATGATGGCGATCTTCCCGGAAGGCACCCTTCCTCTTTTTTCTTCGGTTGAACTCCTGCGCTGTCCGGCTTACAATGAGTTGGATCGACTTCGGAATGGTATTGCGTTCCCCGCTGTCGAATAAGAGCAAATGGACGTGGTTCGACGTGGCCATATAGTTGAGGACCTGCAGTTTGTAGCGCTTTTTGGCTTCAAACAGCCAACTCATCCACGATCTGCGGTACCTCGCGAATTTG
>JBEKXG010000663.1:0-4201 GCA_049512295.1 Syntrophobacteraceae bacterium | reverse complement strand
GCGATCGCGCCGGCGGCCGGCCATGCTGTTACGCTTGGTGTGGCCTTATTCACGGTGACATTTACGCTGCCCGTCACCGAGTTGTAGTCAGTGGCGTCGGTCGGGGTGAAGGTCACGGATTGAGGGTTTGTGCCGGCTTTGGGGACCGTAGCCGGATTAGTAAACGCGAAGGTGCCGGGAACAGACGCTGCGCCGCCTGAAAGTGTGGAGGATGCAAGTGTCTGACCGTAGGTGATCGCGCCGGCGACCGGCCATGCTGTTACGTTTGGTGTGGCCAGGGTTTCTTTCAGATTGACAATACTGACAGAAAGAAGTTGCATTCCTGAATAACTGCCCCCCCAGGTCATGGTGTGAGTACTGTAGTCCCAAGTGTCATGGATATAGACCGTATTGGTAGAGTCGTCATAACCCACGCCGACAATAGTATGCCCTGCGAGATTAAGCATCACAGGTCGACCGGCATCAATCTCCGACTTGTACTGGGTAAATGAAAATCCTCCAGCAATAGTATTATCCGTATTCTGGTTGTAGCAGTCTGTTACTGTATACCCTCTGGCTTCGTAAAAAAGTTTTCTTCCGTAAGTCCCATCATTGGTGTCCGAGCCATACAAAACCATATCACTACAGCTAAGCAGAGTTGCTGATGAACCCCAACTGTAGAAGGTTGTAGATCCATCAGTGTTGCCATAGCTGGACTGACTGGTCTTCATATAATCACCAATCGCATCCCCCCAGGTGTGCTGCGTCCAACCATTTGTGATATATGGGTCGTCAGAACTACTACCATACTCAACCCAATAATCGTCAATGGAACCGCGTGTAGTCCTGCCATCAACACCTTCATGGGAGGCGGCTAACGGGAGATTGGGATAGGTCTTGTTTAACACATCCGTCCAGGTAGGCCAGGAACTGTTATCCAATGGCATAACGCCGCCATTGGCGGGCCCTGTGTAGATGTTCGGAAACCCGTTCCGGTCATAATAGCCGGCGATCATGGCGGCAGAAACTGAAGAACATCCGAAGACCCAGTTATAAGCGGGGACGGTTAGGGTTTTGATTCCCATCAGCCGGGCGGATTTGGGCAATGCAACTGCTGTGCGGTCAAGCTCATAGCCGGGCGGAGGTGCAGGTGGGCCGTTTATTGTATACTCATCGAGCATCTTTCCTCCACTAAACGTCATCGTTCTGGAGGTGAAGTACTCACTATTGAGTCGCGAGATATCTTGTGCAGGTTGGGCGGAGATTGTCGGCGTTGTTTTCGTGGGCCTATCGACCTTCTGAGCGTGGGCGGCAGGTAAACCACAGCCCATAAAATATAGAAACAATCCTGGCCCTAAGAATGCAGTCGCCGTAAATGTTTTCAGTGCCCGGATAAGAGAGATAATGTTCATTTTCCCACTCCCAATGCGAAATCTGAGTAAGCGTTTCTATTCCACTACTGCCCAGTCAAGGGTGAGTAAGGCCGGCAATTAAAGAAAAGAAGCTATCTTCATTCCCGGCATATTTGGAAACAGCCTCATCAAGCATATACCTGTCGGATTTCACGCTACCCGAAGTGATCTGCAGCAACCCCAAATAGACATCATGGTCGCCGGAACCTAAAGGCCGGAATATGCCACTTCCATCTATGGATTTCAGAAAAACAAGTATCCGCTCTCCTTGACGGTAGACTCCGACCGGAGGAGCAGGGCCGGCAGTCAAGGCGGTTATATTCTGCCCGTGGGAATCCTCTGAACTGAATTGCCGGTAGGACTCCTCAATGGTGATCGTCTTCATCGACTCGTCGCCCTTCAAGATTCTGTCCGCACTCATCACCGCCCGGATGATGATGGTTTCCCTGGGTGGCTGCAGGGTTTTGGACCGGATCACGGAACTGACCGTTCCCACCGCGATCACCTCCGCGTCGGCCACAAGTTTGGGCAGATTCTTCATGTCAAGTGGTTTGAGTGGCGGTCGCACTGCAGAAGCCTCGGTGTAAAAGCAGGCAACCAGGAATGGAAAAAAGAGCCCAATTATGAATCGGCATCTTTTCATTTTTCTAAAACTTCCGGCGCAATATCAAAGCCCACAAAACCATACGATTCCCGAATCGAACATGCAACGAAAAAGTCGACATTACCATGGACTATACTACTTTCCGGCATGGTAGACCACTTTCAATGCTAATGGATCTGTCGAAATCCGGCCTTATGGTTCCTGTCTGTTTGTCACCAACCGTTCGCATGCAGCTTCCCCGCCCGCTAACGAATTTGCAACATAATATCGGATGGTTGGGATGAACTCGGTATGATTCTCAGAGTGGATTTATGCTTCACTTATTGAATCGACAAGACTTCAAGATTGATCTTGGACAGGCAGCAGGCATTATTCGAGAGTCATACAGCGGCGCAGGCTGCGCGGGCATTAGTTTCCATCCGGAAAGGGTCCTTTTCCGCCCCCGGATCGAGTCCGGGGCAGGCTCTGGCGGTGTCAATCAATCTCGACGCTCCGCGAGGCGGTACCCAAGTACGCCTCCGCGCAAGCCCTCGATTTCCTAGCCAGAACGAAAAATCCCTCCTTTCCGAATTGGAAACTGTTAGTGTTTCAACCGGGGTTTCCGGATGGACACTATTTACGCAAGCCGGCCATCAGGACTGACTGGGCGCCAGCTTTATCGTGACGCGCCGGTTCGCCTGCCTGCCCTCCTCAGTAGCGTTTGAGGCCGCGGGCTTCGACTCCCCCCAGCCCCGGGCCGTAACCCTGCAGGACTCCACGCCCCTGTCAACCAGGGCCTTTTTTATGGTCCACGCCTGCAACTCGGATACTGCGAGGTTTTCCTCTTCGGAGCGAATGCAGTCTGTATGAGCGTCCACCTTTATGTTCGTTTCCGGGTATTTCTTGATCACATCGGCCACAATGTCGATCTCCGGGCATGTCGCGGGCTTTACCCGGCCCGGATCGGACTCAAAAAGCGTGTCGCACCGTATTGTTATTAATAGACAGTTTTCGCACCTCTGGATTTCCGTTCCGTCGAAACGCCCCAGGCATGCTTGAAGCTCGACTTTTTGCCTGTCCAGATAATCGAGCTGGCAGGCTGCGGGAACGCTCCGTTCGCTCAGGTTAGTCGTGCCGACGCATGCGGGCAGGCTAAGAGAGCAAAAAATCATAAAAATAAGCCATCCCTGTCTCATGCCGTCCCCCTTATCGAGATTCCACGCCGCAAAAAGACTTTTTCTCCCGTTACTCATTCCAATAACAGAATCATAGGGTCAAATCAGCTAAAAAGTGTTACTTTTGTTTTTAAACGTAAAGCTGTATGTGACTCTCGCAAACATGGTCGGTGACGCGGCAAAAATGGCAGGAAAACTCTACCGCGACTACAACTCTTATTTACGGGAAACCTTCGGTTGCCGTGTTCAGAAGATTACGCTGGATGCCGGCCTTAGCTGTCCAAACCGCGACGGCACCGTAGGGCGCGGCGGCTGCATATATTGCAACGAGAAGGGTTCGGGAACGGGCGCCGCGCGCTTTGCGAGCGTCTCCGAACAGATCAGGGCAGGCAAGCAAAGGCTCGCCAGGAAATACAAGGCCGGAAAATTCATCGCATATTTCCAATCATTCTCCAACACCTATGCGCCGCTTCCCGGGCTGGCGGCCCTCTATGGCGAAGCCCTCGCAGATCCAGACATTGTGGGCCTGAGCATAGGCACGCGCCCGGACTGCGTTTCCGATGAAACCCTCGACCACCTTGCGGCGCTTGCCAAAAGCCGTCTCATCTGGATGGAATACGGCCTCCAGTCGGCAAGAGATGAGACCTTGGAGCGCATTCGCCGAGGGCATTCCGTGGCGGCTTTCATTGACGCCGTCAAACGTACCCGTGCGAGAAAAATCCCCATTTGCGCGCACGCGATACTCGGCCTTCCCGGTGAGAACACCGAAGATATGCTCCATACGGCAAGATTTCTCGCTCTCCATGACGTCCAGGCTGTGAAAATACATCTGCTCTACGTGATCAGGGGAACCGTGCTCGATGAGATGTACAGCTCCGGCGCCTATTCGTGTCTTTCCCGCGACGGGTACGCCGCCGCTGTTGGAGAATTCCTTGCGCTCCTGCCTCCGCACATGATTATTCAGAGACTGACGGGAGACCCGCACCCGGAAGAGCTTGTGTCGCCGGCGTGGGCGCTCGACAAGCCGCGCAATCTTAAGGCTGTTCAAACAT
>JBEKXG010000662.1:0-2648 GCA_049512295.1 Syntrophobacteraceae bacterium | reverse complement strand
AATCTCGTATACGTGCTTCGTCCGCTTCATGCGTTGATCGTAGGTCCATCTCGGCCCCGCCTTGTAATCTAGCGTCATGCGCTAATGGAGTTAATCGGGCTCAAATTTCGGAGACATCATAGCAGCTGACGGGCGCGACTTCTCGCGAAACGGTATTTTTTAGGTGTTATAATATAAAAAATAAATGCGCTCGCCCTAAAAATATTGTCTCTTATAGTCTGTCATACAAGGAGAATGAACGAGTGGAAACCTACTACGACCCGCAAGACCTCGCAAAATTCACAGAAATCGGCAAAAATGCGCCGGATCTGGCTAAGAAATTCTTCGACTACTATGGCGCGGTTTTCGCCGAAGGGGCGCTGACGGAGCGCGAAAAGGCACTCATCGCCCTGGCTGTGGCGCATGCCGTTCAGTGCCCTTATTGTATTGATGCCTACACCATGGCCTGCCTGGAGAAGGGCTCAAATCTCGAGGAGATGACCGAGGCGGTCCACGTGGCAAACGCCATACGCGGCGGCTCTTCCCTGGTGCACGGCGTGCAGATGAGAAAGATTGCGGAAAAGCTCTCGATGTAGCCGCGGGATTGAGGAATTGACGAATTCAGGAATTGAGAATTTAGTTTTTGTCCCTGAATCCCTCATTTCGGAATTCTATAATTCGTCTTTCAACAGGTTTGGTCATGACCTTCAGGGAAACGCTTGAAAATCACGGGATCGAATTGCGGCGGGCACGATCCACGGCGTTGCAGATAAACGTGGGGTTCAAGTGCAACCTCGCCTGCCGCCATTGTCATCTGGAGGCCGGGCCTGAACGGCGGGAACTCATGAATGCCCGGACAATCGAGGCGGTCATCGCCTGCGCCGGACGCCTGCCCTGGCAGACGATCGATATAACGGGCGGCGCGCCGGAGTTGCTGCCCGATCTGCCCAGGCTTATTGCCGGACTCGCCCCTCTGGCGCCGAAGCTGATGGTCCGGACAAATCTGGTTGCCATTGTGAGCCCCGAATTTAGCGATTTGATCGAACTCTACAGGCGCCACCGGGTGTCGATAGTGGCCTCTTTGCCTTCGACCAGCCCTGTCCAGACCGATGCGCAGCGCGGCGCGGGAGTCTGGGAGAAAAGCATTGCCGCACTCAAGCTGCTGAACGCTCTTGGCTTCGGCAGGCATGGCTCGGGGCTGACTCTGGATCTTGTGGCCAATCCCACCGGGGCCTTCCTCCCCGCCGATCAGGCGCAAGCGGAACGCAGGTTCCGGCAAGACCTGGAGCGCAAACAGGACGTAACCTTCACCAACCTGTTCACCTTTGCCAATGTGCCCCTCGGGCGTTTTCGCGCCTGGCTGGAGCGTTCCGGCAATTTGGGCGCCTACCTCAAAAGGCTCGAAGACAGCTTCAATCCCTGCACCATCCCGCGCCTGATGTGCCGCACCACTGTCTCGGTCGATTGGCAGGGCTTTCTCTACGACTGCGATTTCAATCTGGCGGCCGGACTTCACCATTCCGAGAGGAGAAAACACGTATCCGAGCTTGCCGAACTGCCCCCGGAAGGTGCGCCCATCGCGGTCGACAACCACTGTTATGTCTGCACAGCAGGCTCCGGGTTCACATGAGGGGGGAGCATTCTGCCCTAGTTTGGGGTTGTTTCCGACGTATCGGCTCCCAAATTTCCCTCAACTTTTTCCAAGTTTATGCCGATTCACCCTACACCCTAACTGAATTGCTTCTCTGGCCTCGGATCAGGGTCTGTCACCAACCCCCCGGATCAAGCGCGTGGCGGGCTTGAACGCAAAGACCGCTCGGCGGGCGGATGGTTGTGCATGGAGGAAGCGGATGAAGTTTGACGACCTGGCTGAAAAGATGGCGTGCACCTGGCGCCAGCGAGAAGCTGGAAAAAAGGACCCCGACGCCGATGCAGAGGTCCCCGCACCGATAAAGATTCCCCTCAGGATAGACGATGGAATAATTGCGCGCTCCCTCACCAACCCGGCGCACATTGCCAGATCCAGGATCATAGGCGCTATGTATGGCGAGTTCATCTTGATTACAGAGCCAACTGTAAAGATAAACGACAGGGTTTCAGCTGTTCTCGACGAGGGCTTTTTGTGTTCCTATTTCAGCGATGGTAGACTTTATATATTCAACAGTAGATACCGGAGGCGCCTGATAGACGATATCATCTGCATAGAGTATCCCAGAGAGGTTGAAGTCCGTCAGATGAGGAGGCATCGCAGGATCAGGGTCAACATTGAGACAAAAGTCGTTGTTGCCGATACCGCTGACTCGTCTTTCGCAGACATGGTGGACATTAGCCACGGCGGATGCCGCCTGGTCTTGAACGAGCGCGTCCCAATGAGAAATGGAACTGCCCTTTTCCTGACATTCAGCCTTCCGAACGAGGCCCTGATAAGCGAACTTCGAGCGGTGGTTGTGAGGATGGCCCACACTGAAAACGACAAAGCAACCGAAGTCGGATTGTCCTTTGCCGGTCCGGAGAGCGAACTCTCGAAAATCGCGAATTTCTGTGAATTTTGCATGTTTTTTGACCTGGAGTAACTATTTTCCAAAGGGACAGGGGGATTTTAGGTCTGAATAATATGCGCACCCGGAGGGATGTTGACATTTTCTATAGCGCTGATAACTCCCCTGGAC
>JBEKXG010000661.1:0-2671 GCA_049512295.1 Syntrophobacteraceae bacterium | reverse complement strand
AGTTTCTCCCGCTTGTCAAAACGCTTTAGGAACAGGGATACTCAAAGAGCATGTAAACCGGTTCAAAAATGCCCGGGATCAGCGGGATCGAAACATTAAATGTATTGAAGGAAAGGCGATCCTGCATGGAAGTAATTATTCTTACCGGCCCGGTCCCTGATCCACCAAGCCGCCTTTTTCCCCAACTATTATCACTTCCTGCGTGAGCGACCGGAGCATAGGGTATTCCCAGCTTTTCAATAACCCAGATCAGCGCCAATTTAAGCCGTCCTCTCCAGAAGCCTGAACTGTCCTTACTTTTCTGCCCATGTATCCGCAATGGTTACTTCGACTTCAACCGGGACTCTGGCAAGATGAGCTTCTCCTGCCTGAATCACGGTCTCTTTGAGAATCATAGCAACTTCCCTGCCATCTTCTCAGAACCATTCACCTCGCAAGCTCAATGATATCGTCAATAAATGCTTTCCAGTGATCTGGAGCCTGTTGGGTCCGATCGGCAAACTGAATTCCCATTTGGGTTCCTTCTTCAGTTCTGTCGATATTTCTTATTTCGCCGCGTAGACAGACCGCTTCCTCTTTTCCAGGTAGATTAGCGCAGACAATAATGGGATCGTCCCTGACAAGAGATGGTAATTTATCCCCTCCCGGATCTTTGATTTTAGCCCTGCATCCCCTGTAACTCATGTCCACCAATACAGACCGGCACTCACTTTCGCGAACTTTGACGATGGCCGGCAGAATGCATTCCTGTCTCTGCTCAGATCGAAGATTTAGTTTTTCGATTTTTCTTGGGTACGTGGTGAACACCACCGGCGGATCATGTACGGTAGAAAGAATGTTTCCTTTAAAGCCAAAAGCCTCGCCTGCGTAAAGATACCGTGTAATCAATGGCATACCTTTTCGCAGTTTCGCAAACTGGACAGGATCAGATATGCTGACGATAATATAGTGGTCCGGTTCCATGCCGATGAGCTTTGATTTCATCTTCGTTCCCAATGGTTCGCACTGGAGCCAGATGGGTGTACCTGGTACCGCTTTGATCCTATTTCCCGAGGCGTAACTGGAGGAATCAGGCACTTCGATGAATGCGGCGAAGGCATTTAGCAGTTCTTCGTCAAAGGATGAAAAAATTTCTTTTCTCATTAGCTTAACCGCATCTCGCCGCGGGAGTGCTTTCTTATACACTCTCTCTGATGTTAGTGCATCGAACACATCAACGATGTGAGCCAACCGTGCGAAACGTGGTATTACAGTCCCGGAAAGCCCATCAGGGTAACCGGACCCATCCATTGCTTCGTGATGATAAAGCACAGCATCGAGTTGCTTTTTGGAAAAAACGTTCGTTTCTTTGAGCTGCTGATAACCTGATAGCGAATGTTGCTTAATAATCTCAAATTCCCGTTTCTCAAGTTTTCCGGGTTTGTTCAGGATACTATCACTGATTTTGTTCTTTCCAAGATCATGGAAAAGAGTGCTAAGACCGAAATCGGTTATTTCCGGCTTGCTCCAGCCCAGAAATTTGCAGAAAGACATCCCGAGTGTTGAAACTTGAACGCAATGACTGAATGTGTAGTAATCTTTCGAAAAAAGACTAAGAAGGGCAGTGGCGGTGATCTCCTCAGACGTGATTAGTTGCGCAAAATCTTCGACGATCTGTTTGCCGATCAGAATACTCGATGCGCTTGGATGCTCCCGGAAAACCCGCTTTACCAAAGCCTCTGCATTGTCGAATAACATCTGTGTTTTCTTCTCACTCGATACTCCCTGTGATTTTATAACCTCTTGAGATTGAGAGTTCAAATAATTGAGGAATGCATTCTCGTCTTTGGGTTCAATGTAGATTGCATCGATGTCTTCATCAAGAAAAGTGCGACGATCTTCTTCGAGGTACTGCTCACCACGTACAAACACCCTTTCGGGCTGAATTTCATCTCTGTTCTCAACGACTGCTGGAAAATAGAAATCGCAGGGCAGCGTCTTTCCTGTAAAAAGAGATCGAACTTTCACGGAAATAAGACTGGACAAATTGAGCCGGGGATTTGTCTGATTTAGCTTCTCCTGTAAATCCATGCAGCAGCTCTCCCTAGCGCCAGGAAGCCGTGATGTCGATTCAGTATGTTTATAAATTCGGCCCGAGTTGGTTTTACCTTTAACAAATTATTTGGAACAAAATCGTTGCTAAGTTCTGGGTTCATGTCAACAGCCTTCAGCTTACGCCTTGAAAAATTTGTGAAGTCTACGTATCTTGCCAATCCATGAAATCCAAAAAAACAGACTGCGCATAACGCCTTATGATCTCAATGTGTGAATTCCCCTGAAGCGGCAACAGTCGGCAACATGTGGGGTGAGATAGGGAACTGGGGGTGTGAATCACGTAAGATCGAATTGAAGCGATCACATTTTATAACGGGCGCCATCATCAAACTGAAGCTGGCTTTGTCTACTTCTCTGCCCAAGTGTCCCCTATTGAAACCTCCTCTTCAACCGGGACTCTGGACAGATAAGCTTCCCTTGCCTGAATCATGGTCTCTTTGAGAATCCTGGCTGCATCATCCGCCACCACCATCGTCGCATGGCTGGGGAAATTACTCGGAGTCCCGACGGTCAAAACCTGAATGGGTTTTTGAGCCCACACCAAGCACGTTCAGCACACAAGGCAAAGGTTGCCGCA
>JBEKXG010000660.1:0-2673 GCA_049512295.1 Syntrophobacteraceae bacterium | reverse complement strand
AAAGATGAATGTATGTAACGGAATGTTGTGTTTTTTCCGAGACCTATTTTTCTTAAAGGCACGGGCACATGTCAGACCGCGTGACTGCTCTTGCTACGCTTTCCCTCACCAGCTAAGAAGAAGCCACCGGAGATCTTCACTCAAATAAGGTTTCTCCTGGCAAGCCTTTCATTTCCGCTCTGTATCGGTTTTGGAATTACCTCGGTGAGAGTTATGACCATCCGGTGAGGAATAATTGGCTCGACCGAAATCGTATTCATTATAGTCTTGTCAACTTTTCAATAATTTCCCTGTGTTGAGGATACCTCGCCTGCAACTCCGCCCTCCCGGCAATCTCCAAGTCCTCATATTCAAACCCCGGCGCCACCGTGCACCCGGCCAGGGTAAACTCTCCCGGGCCCCGCTGTTCAGCCGCAAACCAACTCCCTGGTTCTATAACGACCTGGAAAGATTCTCCCATTTTGAAGTTGCTCCCCAGTCTCTTCTCGACCAGACCGCCCTGTGGATCGAAGACGTGGATCCTAATCGGGTCTCCCTCGAAAAAGTTCCACACTTCTAAAGGTATTTAGCTATTTACTCGCCTCGTGAAAACTACTTCTCAAGGTATTTCCCGTTTTCCTACAATTTGCAACCAGGAGAATTTCGAAGCTGTTGATTCAGATAACGATCTTGAAAAAATTCGGAAGTCGTGACCTCAACTTCATCAAATCTTATGCCGGTTAAACGATTCGATTGCAGTTTCCTTCTTGCCTCTACTGTGACGATGAAACACGGAAAGCTCTCCAAAAGCGCGTCACCGCCCCAGCCGTCGAAGACGTAGTGAAGTTTACGGACAACCATTTTGCCGGCGGATCGATCAATTACGGTATGCTCGCCAACCCCCCCCCCGCAACCTCAGGTTCTAGCTGGAAGTATTTCATTATCAATCACCTCCTACTGGTGGGATAAACTTTGAGCCGCTTTGTTTTTATACACACTACCAGACTGAAAGGATGAGCTCTTTCTTGCAAATCACGTTAGCTCAGATAATCAGTGACCAGAGCATTGGAGATTCCGAGTCCTTCCAATACCTTGAGTGCCCGCTCAGAGACGACAAGCCTATGGTTCTGAGCGATTCCAAAATCGTCAGCTCCCGGTTTCCCCACAATTTGTAACCAGACGAATTTTGGAAGCTGCTGATTCGGAAATAGCTCCTGGTAAGCTTCGGAGGTCGTGACCTCAACTTCATCAAATCTTATGCCGGTTAAACGATTCGATTGCAGTTTCCTTTTTGTCTCTTCAGTAACGATGAAACACGGAAAGCTCCTCAAAAGCACGTCATCGGGTCAGCTCTTGAACTCGTGGTGAAGTCTGCTGACAATTGGCGGATGCACACTACGGTCCATCACAGTGTTCTTACCGAGCCCGCCCGCCACTTCCGGTTGAATATAGAAGTATTTCATCGCTTCCCTCCTATTGGTGGTCTGAAAGAAGTCGGACATGGTTCGGTAATGGAGCAAGAGCCTCGGGTCCCCCTACTGCCCCGTTTCAAAAGGCGTGACCAGAGCATTGGAGAGTCCGAGTCCTCTCAACAATTCGAGCGCCCGCTCAGAGATGACAAGCCTAAGGTCCTGAGCGATTCCAAAATCGTTCTGCCCCGGTTTTCCATCAATTTGCAGCCAAACGAATTTTGGAAGCTGTCGATTCGGATAACTGTCTTGGAAGAATCCGGAGGTTGTGACCTCGACTCTATCAAACTTTATGCCCGTTGCACCAATTGATTGCAGCTTCCTCTTTGCCTCTTCAGTGACTATAAAACACGGGCAACTCTCCAAGAGCACGTCACCATCCCAGCCATCGAAGTAATAGTGAAGTTTACGGACAACCATTTTGCCGGAGGAGCGATCAATCACGCTATGCTCGCCAATCCCCCCCGCAACTTCAGGCTCTATTAGGTAGTATTCCATCGTCATTCACCTCCCACTGGCGGTATAAACTTTGAACCGAACATCGAGTCAATTTCTGTGGCCTTTTGCAGAAGTTGCGCCTTTGTGGGTGCAATATCTGTCTTAGTAAATGGCCTGTAGAAGCGGTTCCACTCGAGCCGTATCTGGCGAAGATGAACATCCGAATTAGCGTCGTTTTGGATGCCGCGAAGATTTTCGAGCGAATGAATTTCCTCCTCGGTTACAACGCCGGGGAACTTGGTCAAAACGGACTGTTCGACAGCATGATGAACACGAACCTTTCCTTTAAGTTCGGGATACTTTGCGAAAAATGTCGAGCGGTAATTGTTGGTTGTCGCCTGTCGGAAGGTTGCTCCACTCTTTGAAGCATCTTCCGAATTTTCTAAGAAGTCAAGTTCCTCTTTGGCAGGCCCCTTCTCCATCTCCTGAGGGCCTACTTTATCCATGCGCACAGATGGCTCTGTGGGTTGTACAGTAGCCCCTGATTCTCCAGGCCTGCTGCCGTCAATCACGCCTGACCTATTTCCCTGATTGGGCGCGGGGAGCTGCAGCGTCTTATCCTGCGCCTTTTCTATCGCCTTGAAGGTCTCCGCCACCTGGTCTGCCGGAATGCCCTCTTTGGTGAGAAAGTCCGTTACATTGGCTTTGCCACTGAGGTATGCAGCGCCCTCTTTTACTCCCTTGCCGATGCCCAAAAGCCCAAGAAGCCCCACTGCCGTTCCAACCG
>JBEKXG010000659.1:0-2690 GCA_049512295.1 Syntrophobacteraceae bacterium | reverse complement strand
TGGTTTCCGATGGCCCTCAGCAGTTCGCTTTGGGCCTCCCCTAATTTATACGTTCCGTCATTTGTGACATAAAGCAATCCTACGACATTCTTATGTGACATAAGAGGGATGCAGATGATTTCATCTACTCCCTCTTCTTGCATGCGCTCTCGCAGGGCGGCAAAAGTAATCTTTGAGATCGGAAACCACCGGATCGGGTCCTGATCGTCATACCTGCCCATCATCTCTGGGGTCATAGTCAGGTATTGGATACAGTTTAGCAGTGTAGGAGAGAACCCGTGGTGGGCCGCAAGCTCCAGCAGCCACTTTTCATCCAATGATTCCTTGACGAGGTATAAGGCCCCCATTTTGAACTGAAGAGTCCCGAGAATATTTGAAAGCGCGCGCTGTAGTACATCCTGAAGATGCGGAGAACTGTAGAGGGCCGAAGAGATATCGTAGAGTATCTGCAGTTCAAAATGCCGGGTCAAATCCTCCTGTTGACGCTTATAGGATATTGCGCCAATTGTCTTTGACTTTTTGGAGTTCATTTTCAATAACAGTTCTGCCAAATGATTTGTGACAATACGGGATCAGGGCTTGGCCGAACGCCTGTGCATTGCTTCCCATTGAGAATAAATTACCTGAGCTACGCGTATGGACGCGGCATCCACCATTTTCCCATCCAGGGAGAGTGATCCCAATCCCACCGCCTGGGCCTGTTCATATGCCTGCAGAATTTTTGCCGAACGCTCGAAATCCTCATGAGAAGGAGAATAGACTTCATTTACAATTGCAATTTGATCCGGATGAATCACCCATTTGCCGTCATACCCCAGCGCAGCGCTCATCAGGCACGAACGCCTCAGACCTTCGGGGTCTTTGTAGTCCCCATAAGGGGCGTCGATAGCTGCCAGACCCGCACCCTTCGCAGCCATTGCCATATGACTTAACGGAAAATGAAACCTGTGACCGGGGTAGAAATCCTCCTTGTCACCGTGACCGCTGACACCCTTGCTCAACATGGTCAGGGATGCGCTGTAATCAGCAACCCCGAATACCAGCGTCTCAACCCGTGGCGAACTCAGTGCGATTTCCCCCGCCCTGAGCATTCCCGATGCCGTTTCGATCGAAGGCTCAAGCCCGATCGGCCTTTTGAAGCCCAACCGCAGCTCTATCTGGGTCAGAAGATAATCGACCGCTTTTATTTCCGCCGGGTCATCGACCTTTGGGACAACTATCGTATCGATGTATTCGCCCGCTTCTTCGACTATATCAATTATATCACGGTAGGCAAAGGGCGTATCCATTGCATTGATGCGGTACGACCTGACCTTTCCTCTCCAGTCCTGTTCTTTGAAGGTGGAGACAGCCCGTTTGCGGGCCTCCTCTTTTTCGTTGACCGGAACGGAATCTTCAAGGTCCAGCATGATAACGTCGGCATCGAGATTGAAGGCCTTGTTGACCATCTTTTCGCGGTTTGCGGGAACCGAAATTATGGAACGGCGAAGGCGAGCTGTGTTTTTCATGAGATCTCCCTTGCGGATGCCGAATCTTCCTTTGCGCGTTTTTCCTTTATGGCAGCCTGGGCGGCTGCAAGAGTGGCAATCGGGATTCTGTATGGCGAGCAGCTAACGTAGTCGAGCCCAATTCTGTGGCAGAACTCGACGGAACTGGGATCGCCACCGTGCTCGCCGCAAATGCCGATCTTGATATCAGGCCGGGTGGAACGTCCTTTTTGAACGGCGATCTCCATAAGTGAGCCCACCCCCTTCTGATCGAGCCGTGCGAAGGGATCGTGTTCCCATATTTTATGTGCCACATAGGCCGGAAGAAACTTGCCCGCATCGTCACGGCTGATGCCGAATACAGTCTGAGTCAGATCGTTGGTCCCGAAGGAGAAAAATTCCGCGTGCTCGGCGATTTCGTCGGCGGTCAGCGCTCCGCGCGGGATTTCGATCATCGTTCCGACGTGGTATTCGATCTCGCCTCCATACTCTTCCATAACCTCGCGGACAACGGCTTCCACGACATCCCTCTGGTTTTTGAACTCAGCAGCGTCGCCGACCAGAGGAATCATTATCTCCGGACGCACGTCCATTCCTTCCCGGGCAATCTCGCAGGCGGCTTCCATAATCGCCCTGGCCTGCATCCGCGTGATTTCAGGGTAGGTTATTCCGAGGCGGCATCCGCGGTGGCCAAGCATCGGGTTAGCCTCATGCAGACTGATCACCTTGGCCTGAAGCTGCTCAAGAGGGATGCCCATCTTGGTTGCAAGCTTTTGCATGTCTTTTTCATCGGTGGGGAGAAATTCGTGAAGGGGAGGGTCAAGTGTGCGAATAGTCACAGGTTTTTCTCTCATGACCTTGAACAGGCCTTTGAAATCTTCCTTTTGCATCGGCAGCAGCTTGGCCAGAGCGAGCTCGCGTCCTTCCGAATTCTCGGCAAGAATCATTTCGCGAACGGCATCTATCCGGGTGCCTTCAAAGAACATGTGCTCGGTGCGGGTCAGCCCTATCCCCTCAGCCCCGAACGCTATGGCTTCCTCGGCCTGGTTCGGCTGATCCGCGTTGGTCCAGATCTCAAGGCGGCGGAACTCGTCCGCCCAGCCCAGCAGGGCCACGTAATCCTGGTATATCTGAGACCTTTGCGGCGCGAGGCTCTTGTCTATGATAACCCGAAGCACGTCCGAAGGCCGTGTCGGAATCTGG
>JBEKXG010000658.1:0-2713 GCA_049512295.1 Syntrophobacteraceae bacterium | reverse complement strand
TATGACCTGGGCTCAAAAGACCGGCAGGGTTATTACCGTCGAAGAGAACATGCTGCAAGGTGGTTTTGGGAGCGCGGTCCTTGAAATGTTCGAGGAAGAATCGTTTTTCCCGAAGGCATTAAAGCGTCTGGGAGTCTGTGATTTCTTCGTTCCGCACGGAAGCCAGGCCATATTGAGAAATCTCTGTGGTATCGACGCCGATGCGATTGAGAGCGCTGCCCTCAAATTGTTAGATTCCAGCCATGGCCAAGTCCTCCGCGCGATTGGACAAACTGCTCGTCGATAGAGGCCTTGCCCCTACTCGCGAACGCGCTCAGTCGCTCGTTCTTGCCGCAAAAGTCATCGTAAACGGCCGGATTCTTACCAAGGCCGGGCAAAAAGTCCCCGAAGATTCAGAGGTCCGGATTATCGGAGATGCGCTCCCGTATGTGAGCCGGGGGGGGCTGAAGCTGGAACATGCGATCCGGGCCTTTTCAATCGAAGTTTCCGGTCGGACCGCAATGGACGTCGGGGCTTCAACGGGAGGGTTTACGGATTGCCTGCTCTCATTTGGAGCGTGCCGGGTCTATGCTGTTGACGTTGGATACGGTCAGCTTGCGCTCAAGCTCAGGAACGATCCACGGGTGGTCGTGCTCGAAAGAAAAAACATCCGTTACCTGCCGGCGGAACTTGTGCCCGAACCCGTTCAGATCGCTACTATCGATACATCCTTTATATCCCTCAAGCTGGTAATCCCTGCTGTGCTCAATTTTCTTGAAGCCGAAGGAGTGCTCGTCGCACTGATAAAACCGCAGTTCGAAGCGGGCCGTGAACAGGCCTCCAGGGGCGGGGGAGTTATACGGGACCCCCGCATACACGAAGATGTGTGCACGATGCTGGCCGAATTTACAGCCGGCCTTGGCTTTGAGGTGGTTGGAATAATCCCGTCCCCCATACTGGGGCCGAAGGGGAACCGGGAATTCCTGATGGCCGCGATTGCCCCGAAGAATCGGTAAGAACGCCGTGCGCATTCATCTGGTATTCGTCGGCAAGACGGCGTTTCGCGACATAGAATCGGCCATTGGCCGCTATATGGAAAGACTTCAGCATTACTGTCCGGTGGAGACGCACTGCATAAAGGCGGAGAAGATCACCGGGGCGGTCGGGGACCAGTTCGTCCGGGAGCGCGAGAGCGAGCGCATCCTGAAACTGGCGGGACGCCGGGGACATCTGATTGTGTGGGACCAAAGAGGGCGGGAACTCGATTCGCCCGCCCTGTCAAAATTGGTGGAAAAACTGATCGCCTCGGCAATATCCGACCTCTGGATGGCAGTGGGCGGACCGGTCGGCGTCTCTGTCCAATTGCTGAAGAGCGCGCACGACGTGCTCTGCTTTTCGAAAATGACACTTCCACACGACCTTGCTCGCCTGATGCTCGTCGAGCAGCTCTATCGTGCTTTTACGATCATGAAAGGCGAGCCTTACAATAAGTGAATCATGCGCGCCTATGGCCAAAAGCAAAACCGGAGGCATGCCCGAAGGCCTGATCTCCGGTTACGCGCTAAAGGGCGACAACTTCGGTGACCTCGGGAACTTCCTGCTTAATGATCCGCTCGATTCCCGATTTCAGAGTCATCTGGCTCATGGGGCAACCGCGGCAGGCCCCGGTCAGCCGTACTTTGACCACGGAACCATCGACCTCTATCAGATCGACGCTCCCGCCGTCTCTCTCCAGCATGGGTCTTATCTTGGCAAGGGCTTGCTCGATTTTTTCACGCATTTGTTTCCTCCACTCAGGATTATTGTCGGCATCGAATCACTTCGGGGCAAAATAACATATAAGAGGAAGGGGGAAAACAAAATCCTGTCCATATAGCGGGTGGTTTTCCCTGGCTTATGTATTCTCGGGTCTGTCTGAATGAAGATTATTTCCCTCGTGATACTGCGGTTTGGAATCGAATTGAAATTTCGTATTGTTTTCAGTAGAATGTGAGAATTGTTGAAAGTGGCGGTTTTTTTGCGGCAGGATTCGGAGGGAACGTGTATGGCCCATTATAAACTTCTGGAGCGCATTTCACAGCAGCAAATCCACGACTGTGTTGAGCGGTTGGCCGAGCGGATAAACCATGACTATAATGGCAAAAACCTCATCCTGATCGGTATTCTGAAGGGGGCTTTTATTTTTATGGCCGATCTTGCCAGACGTCTTGATCTTGCCGTCAAGATGGACTTTGTGCGGTTGGCCAGCTACGGGGATAAAACGCAGACCGGTGGAAATGTCAGGATCACAAAGGACGTAGAGCTTCCCCTCCAGGGAAGCCACGTGCTGGTTGTCGAGGACATAGTCGATTCGGGTATCACTCTCAAGTGGCTGCTTGGTCATCTCTCCAACCTGGGCCCTGAATCCGTAAAAATATGCGCTATGATAGATAAACTGGAGCGGCGCGAGGTCGAAGTTCACGTGGATTATGTCGGAATGGCCGTGGAAAGCGGTTTTCTGGTCGGCTACGGACTGGATTTCTCCGAGAATCACAGAAACCTGCCGGCCATCTATGAAGTCGTGTTTGATGAGACCCCATCCGGACAATAGCGCTGGCGCGGTCTCCGTCCCGAAGCGGAAGGCGCCCCGCAAACGCCCGCCGCGATTGACTTCCGCCTATCTGACGAGGAAAATGATACATGGCCGTAATGGTGATAACCTGTGAATCCTGCGGAGCAAGGTTCCGGCTCGATT
>JBEKXG010000657.1:0-2729 GCA_049512295.1 Syntrophobacteraceae bacterium | reverse complement strand
AGTAGGTGATCAGGGCCTTCTTATTTCGCAACTGCTCGGCCGCCTTTCTCAATGTCTCTATTTTTCTTTTGTCCATTTGTGTATCAAAATAAAAATTCAGATTGGGTACATAAACGGCCCATTCATCGACTTGGATCACCACGGCCTCAATCTGGCCCGTATTTCCTGCTGGCTGCGAACCGGATGCAAAGCAAAAACCGCCCTGGCATAGAAATCCACCCAGGAGAAACAGGGCAATAAAAACCGTTTTGATTTCTACGATTGACAGCTTCCGTTCCATTCTCACCTCGTCAGACAGATATATGAACAACACTGGGCAAGAAAATGCCATATCGATTGCGGGCGCCCTTCAGCGATGTACTTCGCGAAGCGCGGAAGGTGACCGCTCATTCACGACAGCCCACCCGCCCGCGAGACGGGGCGTTCGCGGGGCGCCTTCTACGATTCTCGACAACACACTGCGCCGTTAAAAGAGTTCTTGCACATGGCTGTGTCTCTTTACATTCGCCTGAAATCATACATCCCCGAAGCAGTGATGATCAAGACCCCGGCGGAAATCTCCCCCTTTTTATCAACATTCGGCTTTCGTCGGCTGGCTCTTATGCTTTTCACTTACGGACCGTCGCACTTGAGAAAATGGAGGCTTCAATTCTCTTGATTTCTGGAGCCTTATCGTCACAAGTTCAAGGCGGATCGGATACCATCGAAACCTTCCTGTTCAGGCATAGGCGCCGATGGGTTTAAATTGGCCCTGATTTATATTTCCGAGAAATTGAACGGCTTTGATGTCTGCATTGTCCGTACCCGGCATGATGAAATAATAGTCGAAATCAGAGATGACATAGCGGATCAGGTGCAGGCGATTGTGGTGGAGTCGATGGAGGAGGCATTGGAGCGGATTATCCAAGAGGTCCCGTTTGTCGTTGAACCCAAAATTGCCGATTCGTCGAAAGGACCAGACCTGAAACATTATCATTCATGCCCTTCCGAAGGGAGCTGCTCCAACAGCCCCTGAACCTGGCCGGCTCTTGCAAGGTTGTTCCAGGCTGACGGCGCCTCTAACCCTTCGACCCCAACCGCAAACCGCCGTGGATATAGTACACATCGCCGGCAAGGGCTTCATTGCGGTAAAGCTCACCGACCAATGAAGCAAATTCACCGGCATCGATCAATCTTCCGATGGGAACGTCCAACAAAATCTTTTCCAGAGCCTGCTGATTCATGCCTCTCGCCATGGCCGTGTCACAATAGCCGGGGGCAACGGCGACGCAGCGGATCCGATTCGAGATTCCACGCCGGAAAAATTCCGCTGTAATAACTTTTGGCAAAACAGACATGGCAGCCTTGCTGGACGAATAATTAACCTGACCCGCTGTTCCGAGAGACCCCGTCGAGGAAACCAGGCAGATGAGTCCTTTGCAGGCATAGTTAATCATACGTTCGGCGCACTCTCGAATCGTTAAAAAAACCCCGATTAAATTGATATCAATAACTTGCTGAAAATCCCCGAGAGACATTTTGTGGACCACTTTTCCAGTTACCCTGTCAGGGACTACCATGAGGCCGTCCTTTATGATGCCCGCAAAAGGAGCCACCAGGTTAATCATTCCAAACGTTTCGATGGCCGTGTCGGCAATCCTTGAACAATCCGCTTCGCGGGTCACATCGCAAACCACTGATACGGATTTTCCCTTGAGCTTTTTGATTTCCGCCTCCGTGTGTTCCAAACCTTCAGGGGAAATGTCAGCCAATACGACTTTCCCCCCGTGCTGGACCCAGTATTTTGCGAGGGCAGAACCGAGACCGGATCCGCCCCCCGTGATGACGGCAATGGAATCATGAATATCCAGCATGTTCCTTTCTCCTCGCATCATAGACTTACATAAGCAATTTTGAGGCGTTTCTACCACCAGAGGACCCTTTTTCATCACCCTGGCTAGGCGGAAGTCGGACGCGTTGGGCGGGCACGGGATGCCCCTTGGCGTCAAATTGAAAAAAGGCTGCTTCTGCTCTTCAGCGCTCATTTCCCCGTATAATAAAAGTTCTTTTTAAGGCTGTCACGGAGCTCGCCCCTAAAATCAGGATGGGCAATGTCGATCAGTGCTTCGGCACGCTGCCTCCTGGATTTGTATCTCAAATCGGCTATGCCGTATTCAGTGATTACATATTGCGCATACGTTCTCGGCACTGTTATTGGCGTTCCGGCAGGCATGTCGGGGACTATCGCTGAAATGAAACTTCCATCTTTCAACTTTCTTGACGAATATAAAAGCGTAATTCCCCTGCCTCCTTTGGAAAAAAAGGTCCCAATCATAAAATCGAGTTGGCCTCCAGTACCGCTTACCATGCGATGTCCGATCCCTTCGGATGCAATTTGCCCACTCAAATCCACCATCAACGCCATATTCATGGCCACCATGTTAGGGTGCTGGGCTATAATAAAGGGGTTATTTGTGTATGAACAGGGATGAAACTCACAGGCAGGGTTCTCATTAACATAGGTATACATGACCTCATCGCCTATACAAAAAGTTGCGATGGTTATTCCTGTATGGATAGGCTTGCAAGCATTGGTAATAATGCCTTTTTCCGCGAGGTCGGGAAGGCCGATTGGGAACATTTCAGTATGAACGCCTAGATCTCGCTTTCCATCCAAGCCGCTGACGACGGCCTCCGGAATGGCTCCAATACCCATTTGAATAGTGTCGCCGACTTTGATCACTTCGAGA
>JBEKXG010000656.1:0-2731 GCA_049512295.1 Syntrophobacteraceae bacterium | reverse complement strand
AGTTTCTCCCGCTTGTCAAAACGCTTTAGGAACAGGGATACTCAAAGAGCATGTAAACCGGTTCAAAAATGCCCGGGATCAGCGGGATCGAAACATTAAATGTATTGAAGGAAAGGCGATCCGTTAGCGGATCATTGACTAATCCTCGATCCGGGCTTCGTGTTTCCTCCGATAAGAGTCTTGGGGTAAGCGCAGGGCAAGATAGGCGGCTGACTGAAAAACCATATAAAGGGGATGCCTGACCTACTTCAGGGAGGAGACGAGGAGATGCCTGCATGCGTAATAGGTCACATTAAGGTTAAAGATCACGACAAATGGGCTGAATACCGCAGCAAAGTCCCCCAAACTCTCGTTCAATGGGGGGGCGAAGTACTCTTTCGGGGCCGGCGGGTGAAGGTCCTGAGTGGCGAACACTCGTACGTCGATGTTGTCATTATTCGATTTCCTGACGCAAAGTCTGTGACAGGATGGTACAATTCTGCAGGTTACCAAGCACTCATTCCGATTCGAGAGCAAGCTGCTGACATAGTATTGGTCAGCTACGAATCATGACTGCAATTCCCCCTGGAATAGGCGAGCATCTAGAACTTCTTGTTGCGAGATCTCGTTCCAGCCTTGCTAATGAGATAAAAGATGGCAGATACAGTTTCATTCGGTTACAGAAAGATCAGCCCCGTTGAGAAGAAACGGCTCGTCCGGGAACAGTTCGATCCTCTTGCACGTACTTACGACCTTGCTGATGCAGTCCTGAGCGCAGGTCTGGATTCTCTATGGCGGCGCAGGGCGATTCACCTTCTCGGTCTCCGCGCTGGTGCGCGCGTTCTGGACGTATGCGGGGGAACGGCGGAACTCGCCCTTCTCGCCCTGCGGAAGTCCGGGCCTGGTGGATGCGCAGTCGTCTACGATTTCAACAGGGCAATGATGGAGCAGGGCAGGAGCAGGGGCTGTAAGAGGCAATCGGGAGGCTGCCTACTATTCGTTCAGGGTGATGCCGAGGAGTTGAGCTTTGCTGGGAATGCCTTCGACGCTGTCACGGTGGGCTTTGGGTTGCGAAATCTTGCCAATCCTGAACAGGGGCTCGCCGAGATGTACCGGGTTCTTCGTCCCGGAGGAGCCCTTATGATCCTTGAGTTCTCTCTGCCGGTAGACAGCATGCTTCGGCACCTTTATCACTTCTACTCGTTTAAGATAATGCCCCGAATTGCAAGGCTCATTTGTGGCACAGCGGAGCCATTCCGTTATCTTGCCGAATCCATACGCGTCTTTCCGTCCCCCGAGGAAATTGCCGGTCTCATGATCCAAAGCGGATTTTCCAAGATCCGGTTCATGAGGTTTGCTAACGGCCTCGCCGTAACTTACTTCGGCTGCAAACCACCCCTGACGGAGTGGGAGGAGGAAAAAGAATGATCGATACAGAAGCCAAGATGATGGCGGCTCAATGTCGTCACTACGCCATGTGCAAAATCGACTACCTGGGAACAGGGATATGCCGATCAGGTGTTGAGAGGCGTTTTGTGAGCTACTATCCCCAGGGGCGGATGGATATCTATCGCGGATTAGCCGGCGGCGTGCTCCCCGTAACAGAAGCCCTTCTCGACATTGCCGACACCTGCACTCTGTGCGGGATCTGTGACATGCAGTGCCATTTCGTAACAGGATTGCGGCCGTCGCGTGTCATGGCCGCCCTCAAAGACTATGTGGCCGTCCACCGGAGCAAGAGTAAGCCCATCCTCAGCTCTCCGGGAGACGACACTCTGCGGCGCCTTCAAGAGATCGTCGGGGCGGACTGGGCAACCAATGATCCAGCTATTCTTTTCACCTATGCAGATGATCCTTTTCCACTTGCCGGGCCGCAGATGCCCCGCTACGTAGTCCTCCCCGGCTCCCCCAAAGAAACGGCTGCTGTGGTCCGGCTGGCTCGCGACCAGGAAATCCCCTTCGCTGTTCGGGGAAATGGCGGAAGCGTCTTTGGATTTGTTTTTAGCGACGGCATTGTTCTGGACATGAACCGTATGCGCCGGATCACCGTGGACCCTGAAAACTGGACGGCTACCGTTGAAGCCGGCGTTACTTCCTTTGATCTCCAAATGCAGGTCCATGGCCTCGGTTTTCGAGTAAATGCCGCTGAACCTGCAGCAACCGTTTGTGGCAATATCGTTTGTACGGGTATTTTCTCTGCGTGGTCTAATACTTATGGGACGGCGGCGGATAATTTCATCGATATGGAATTCGTAGATAGAAACGGAAGCTTTTTCCGACTCAACGACAAGTCCAGTCCAAACGTTTTGGCTTTTGAGCACTCCGTCTTCCCTTCCCCCGGGATTTGCACCAGGGCCACGGTACGACTCCATCCAAGAACCGATGACGAGGAAGGGGTGCTCATCCCATTCGAGGATCTCGATTCCGCAGTTCTCTTCGCACGGGATCTTGCACGGCGAAGAATCGGGATCGCACTTGCCGTTCTGGGCGCACATTACCTCGCCAACTTCATGTCACCAGACAAGGATCTTTCCGAGGATTTGAAGACTTCCATCCCGGATGTCCTTGGGGTACGTTTCGCGGTCTATGTCGTGGCTGATAAATACGCACGAGAGGCTATCCGGAGTATGGCCGAATCTGTCATCGATGCGCGTCTTTTCCGGACCCTGATGCTCGGATTGCCTCGGCTGGCGGACCCGGAACTCCGGGGCGTTCTTCGCGGCCTCGAGGGGCAGAAGGCGCCTTATGAAAT
>JBEKXG010000655.1:0-2732 GCA_049512295.1 Syntrophobacteraceae bacterium | reverse complement strand
CGAAACGGGGCTTGAACGTGCCACGGGCAATCTTTCTTCGGCAGAAGCCACGCTGGAGGATTTAAAGGCAGTGGGCGAGATTGTTCCCGGAATGGTGAAGGGGGCTGTCAAGGGTGTTCCGGATTTGAACAAGGACTGGCAGCAGGAATGGGCTACCGACCCGGTTGGAACGGCAGTGGGACTTCTTGGACTTTTGGGCATCGGCAAGGGAGTAAAAGAGGGTGCTGCATACCTCAGTAGCAAAGCCAATGTAACGGAGTTTCTCACCAAAGAGGGCATTCCTGCAGAGCAGGTGGCAGATACCTTCAAAGCGATAGAAAAGGCGCAGGATATGACGCTGCAGCTCCCCGCGCTCAATCAGGAAGATCGGTCCGGCGTGGTTGCGGGCAGCGGGCAGGGAGAATCGGGGGCTGTTGAACAACCCGCAGAAACATCAGCGAGTTTGGATAAAGCAGGCCTTCAGGAGATGGAGAAGGGGCCTGCCAAAGAGGAACTTGACTTCTTAGAAAATTCGGAAGATGCTCCAAAGAGTGGAGCGACCTTCGGACAGGCGACAACTAACGATTACCGCTCGACATTCCTCGCAAAGTATCCCGAACTTAAAGGAAAGGTCTTTATTCATCATGCCGTCGAACAAAAGGTTCTAAAGAAGTTCCCTGGCGTGGTATCAGAGGAGGAAATTCATTCACTCGAAAATCTTCGCGGAATCCCTCTCGATATAAATACTGATGTTCACCTCAGCCAAATAAGGATCGGGTGGAACAACTTTTACAAGCCGTTTATTGAGACTGGTACTGCACCCACAAAGGCGCAGTTGCTCCAAAAAGCCACAGAAATCGAGTCGATGTTCGGTTCAAAGTTCATGCCGCCGTTCGGAGGTAAATGACTATGAAATACTACCAGTTAGAGCCTGAAGTTGCTGGGGGATTTGGCGAGCATACCGTCATTGACCGAGCCTCTGGCAAAATGGTTGTCCGCAAACTACACTACGAATTCGATGGATGGCTCGGGGACGAGCTTTTGGAGAGCACACCTTGCTTCATCGTATCGGAAAGATTGGCTCGCCAAATAGAGCGTGCACAGTTGACGGGGATAAGCTTCGATGATGTAGAGGTCACAAAGTCCGATCAATTCGAGGAGCTTTACCCAAATCGTCAAATTCCAAAGTTCATTTGGTTAAAGATACAAGGTGAAGCAGGACGGGACGATTTTGGAATAGCGCCGGGCCTTATGCTTGTCATTTCTGAGCGTGCACTCGAAGTGTTGAAAGGGCTCGGTATCTCCAATGCTCTGGTCACGCCGTTTGAAAAGCGGCAGTAGGGGGCCGCAGAATGTCTATCTGCGCCAGATACGGCGCGAGTGGGATCAGTTTTACCGGCAGAATCCCAATCCAAGCGAGCAGCAGTTACTACAAAAAGCCACCGATATTGACACGAAATACGGCTCTCGGTTCAGACCAGCAATAGGAGGGAAGCCATGAAATACTTCCATATTCAACCGGAAGCGGCGGCGGACTCGGTTAGAATATTGTCATGAACCGTGGTGTGCATTCGCCAATTGTCGGCAGACATCACTGCGAATTTTATGGCTGGGTGCTGACGTGCTTTTGGAGAGCTTTCAGCATTTCATCGTTACCGAAGAGGCATGAAGCGGTTTTCACGAGGCGAGTAAATAGCTAAATACCTTTAGAAGTGTGGAGCTTTTTCGAGGGAGACCCGATTACGATCCACGTCTTCGATCCACAGGGCGGTCTGGTCGAGAAGAGGCTGGGGCGCAACTTCGACATGGGAGAATCTTTCCAGGTCGTTATAGAACCGGGGAGCTGGTTTGCGGCTGAACAGCATGGACCGAGAGAGTTCACCCTGATTGGGTGCATGGTGGCGCCGGGGTTTGAATATGAGGACTTGGAGATTGCCGGGAGGGCGGAGTTGCAGGCGAGGTATCCTCAACACAGGGAAATTATTGAAAAGTTGACAAGACTATAATGAATTCGATTTCGGTCGAGCCAATTATTCCTCACCGGATGGTCATAACTCTCACCGAGGTACTTCCAAAACCGATACGGAGCGGAAATGAAAGGCTTGCCAGGAGAAACCTTATTTGAGTGAAGATCCCCGGTGGCTTCTTCTTATCTGGTGAGGGAAAGCGTAGCAAGAGCAGGCACGCAGTCTGACATGTGCCCGTGCCTTTAAGAAAAATAGGTCTCGGAAAAAACGCAACATTCCCGTTACATACATTTATCTTTTGCAAAATCAGTGAGTTGGCAAGCTATAGAGGCTGGTTCCGCACAGGTAAAGAATATCGACCCACCCTGCGCCATGAGTTGGTGTGTTCTTGCCGTGTCCATCGGCTTCATCCTCCTGTCGGTCACTATCGAATCATTTCCGCCGGAGCCGCTCCAGCACCGACGGGCGAAAACGAGTTATCAACTACGGGGACAGAGGTGTGCCCAGAAACTGCCAAAACTGCTCTGATAGGCATTTCACTTGCGTGTTTTGATTGGGATATCGTATGATTTTTAGGTACCCTGGACATTCCAAGAGCTTTTTCGGGTGGAATCCGACCCCGAAAGGCTCCTCTGAATCTGTTGGTGGTCAAGTTCACACATTATTCAGGATTATAAAAGCTTATCATGCTACCTTAGGCAAGTCGGCTTTAACCTTCTTCCTTGGTCCTTGAGAAAGGGTGGAAAATGCTTGGAGTTCATTCACAAATGGGTCGGATGAGCAAAT
>JBEKXG010000654.1:0-2741 GCA_049512295.1 Syntrophobacteraceae bacterium | reverse complement strand
CGAAAGCTTTCCTCCTTGTAAACTTTGAGCGGTTCACAAGGGGGAGGCTTTCGTATATTCCCGGAATTGTCAAACTCTGGGAGTCCCCCGGCAGAGCCGGGGGTTTACCCGTGATTAATTAACCGTAACCGGATCTCCGAAATAGTAAGCTTCCAGCATGTTAACCAGGAAGTGAACCGATGCCCGGCATTTTAAATCACCTAATATTAGATCCAACGCATCACGATATCGCTTGAAGACCCCTTCTGCCTGCGAGACGCGGTCGCCTTCCAGGTGATCTATAAGTATAACGAAATGAGATTCCCCTTTATTTAAGTACAAGCGGGCCGGGAATCCGATCTCGTCGGCATCTTTGTCTGGTATCTTTTTCCCGGTTCCCACCATGTTCTTGATCTTTTTAGGAGAGGTCCGGGGTGAACGCTGCCCGGTCTTTCTAATGACCTCAAAATGACAAGAGCGGCCTCTCATGAGTTCTCGAAACAACATCGGCAGGAACTCTTCCTCACCTTCGCCAGTGACGATCAAACCAAAATGGTAGAATCGCAAACCTGGCCCTTCATTAACAGTTTGGGACATTTGCATCGTCTTTCTGGTCGGACTGTGAAACAGCTCTCCCTTGGCCTGCTATTACATTAGCCATATACAATGAGCCTGCGGCGTATTGTTCCAACAGGTCTTTGACCGCTTCCATTTCTGTGAGCCGCGTCAGCCGGGTCCTTCCATCCTCCAGTTCGGCGGCCATTATATGCTCCGGGTCGAACTGACTGATTAGAACAGGCGAGTGTGTGGCGATAAAGATTTGCTTATTCCATTCTCTTGCCGCCACCTTAACCGCCTCGGCAAAAACGGATAAAGCCCATGGATGGAGGGAGATTTCCGGCTCGTCGAGAAGAATAAGAGAGTCGCGTTGTTGCCCTTCTGCAAAAAGAGCAGTGAGCAAGAGAAGCATCTGCAGGTGACCATCCGATACTCCTGACGCGAGTATTGGAGAGCGGCGTCTCTTTTCCAGAAAACTGCAGTAAACAGTGCTGGGACCTGTCGGGTCAAGAAGGAGGCCGTCGAAAGAAGGAAAACTTTCGGCCATGAAACGAGTAATTGTGTCATATCGATTATCCGCGGCCTGCCTACCTTGGAGGTTTCTAAGTACTGACCACAAATTGTCTCCCAGTTCCCACAACCAGGTTTCGTAGCTTGATACCGACCCCTGTTGCTTGAGGCGATGGAGCAAAAATGACCTTGAATTGTAGAGGTGCACAAAATGAAGAAGGCGATCAAGTTCATTGACTTCAAGAGCACTATCTTCAAAGTCCAGGTATTTGCCCAAGCTGGTTTTTTGAGGCTCACGCAATGGGACCGTGAGGTGCTCGTCGGGGCGAATGAAATAAAATGACGCCTTATCGCTTCCGATTTCTCTGGTAATCAGTGGGACATCGCGCCTTAAGGAGCGCAAACGTTCGCCCACATAGGACTCGATCCTCCCGGAGGAGAGCCCCAGCAATAATTTATACTCCACGGTGTCCGTGACAAGTGTAATCGAGATTGGATCACCCTCGTTGGCACAATCCCAAAGAAGCCCTATTCCATGGCTTCTGGTCGAAGATGCGAGATCTACTCCCCGAATTGCGCAGTCCCGCACAAACCAAATTGTGTCGAGGAAAGTGGATTTCCCGGCGCCGTTAGGGCCGAACAGCACATTAATAGAGTCGGTTTCTATGGATAAATCAGCCAAGGAGCGGTAGTTTAAAACATTCATATGCTTGATACGAACCGGCATGGGTAACTCCTCGCTATCGTACAATGAAAGATCACTGATGGCATGGAGACGTATAGTCCAGCTTCTCAATCTTCCGTGTAATATGGATAGTCATTTTGCTCAAACTCCACGTTTCAGCCGGACACCGTCTCCGCCTCGGATGAAGGACGGTTTCAATCTTCATGATGACAAAAAGCTCCAGGTCATCGCAGCGATCCTTATTGCCCTGTCATCATGTATTTTGGTGACACCACGGGTCGTGAATAAATGTTTTTAAATAGGGTCGGGCCGAGACAAGTGTTTGCATCTGTTGCATAAATTACCAAATTCCACCATTTTCAGAGGCTTAAGACGCTATTTTCGAAAAGGCCAGTTCAAGGCGGCCTTGATTCTCAAAAGGTTCTCCAGAGATGCCATAGTGCCTCTACGTTGGCTCGAAAAGGGCAAACTCCACATAGCTCTCCTCTGTACGTAACAAAATAGATGATTGACCCCGTAATGATCTGGGGCATTATCTGCCTGTTATTTCTGGTGAAAACACAGTAAGGAGGCAGTTATGTTCCCAGAGTTTTCCTCAGAATACATTCACCCGCGCCGGTCCCAACCCAAGCATTCGAAACTTGATGTCCCATTTCGAAGGCAAGACCGAAATCCCGCCAGAGAAGTTTTCGAAAAGCTTTCCGCAAAGCTAAAAGAACAAGATCTGCCTGTAAAGCAGTGGACAGCTTTTCCGCATACGCACTAAACTAGGCATCGATATTGGGTATGGGCGTATTTTCCATAATGCGTCCAGCGTACAGCATTAATAAAAACGTTTTGAAAGCATTTTATGACACAATAGTACTAGGCGGCACGCGGCTTTTTGCGTGGCCGCTTGAGCGATTTGTCGGCATGGAGCAGCTTCTCGTAGAGAGCCTCGGGAGCTACGTCAGCCCCGCTCGACCAGGCGATGGCGCCGCCCTCCACGGTCGCCTTGGAGAAAAAGGTC
>JBEKXG010000653.1:0-3485 GCA_049512295.1 Syntrophobacteraceae bacterium | reverse complement strand
TTGCTGTCGCTCATGTCAGGCTCCATTAGTTGCAGTTTTGGCAATCTAGCCTGACTTATATTGGTCCCAATGTCCAGCTAATGCAGCTTGGCAACCGGCTAAAAAGTGTCCGGTGGTGAATTGAACCAATACGCCGAAACAAGGTGGAGCAAGTGCCCAAGGTGCAGCAGACTCACCTACATGAGGAAGTTTCCCCTGCTCATTCATATTGATGGATATGGCCTCTTAACTCTGGGTAAAACATGCCGCTACTGCCCGAAATGTGAGTTCATAATTGCCCACCGGGATGATCTTGAGCATATCATGACCGAAATCTTTTCTGAGTCTCACCCGGAAGTTGTCGGAAATCAGTACTTGGTGATAGGAACGGTCGAAACGAAGGTTTGGAGAGATGGTATGATCGAGCCATTGAAAATAGAGGAAATCTTGGAGCACACATCTGATATAAAGGATCACTTGGTGTTGCATTATGAACAGAGAGGCTGGGCGCCTCGAGATCGAGAATCACCTGGGACGCATCGGAAAGCGCGAAAATAGCCGGGTCATTGGACTAGAGTTTCTTTGCCTAATGGGTTTACAGTAACAATTGTGGGGTGCTGCGAAAGTGAAAAGAAAAACCTGCAGATCCTTTAGCCGACCTTCTGAAAGCCGCGAAACCAGATGATCTGGTGGATTTGGTTTCCGAACCGGCGTTGAGGTGCCCAAGATGAAGCTGGAGTGTATAAAATCTTTGCAACGACTCGTTCAGCTATCCCCAGCACAGTCTCTCCGCGAAAACGGGAGCAGAGTAGACAACCATGAATGGGCCTCAGGATATTCATCGCAGTCAAGGATAAACTCCTGTCCTCTGGCGGTTGCTCTCAATTCCGTCCCATGTTCTATCCTCCGCCAGCGCCCCGGATCGGCGTGATACGTGAGCGGCCTCCGTCCATTCCGAGGAAAAAACCATTCCGGCAACTCCCACAAGCTCGGGTTAGGGGCCAACGTTGCAGTCAACTGCCGGCTGTCAGAGAATTTCGGGAAGATGCCGGCACCACAGATATCTTCGAGAACGCCTTGCCCCAAGCTCAGGTGTTTGGACGAAACATAGAGAACATTGTTTCGGTCGGGACCTCGATGGCAGTGGGGGTGATACGCCGCCCAGTCATGAAGCAGCCCGTTACTGATATCAACGGGCAGGACCTCGCCAATCTGCAGCCAACCCCAAATCACATGAATTAGCGGCCATCCCTTCAGCCATGCGTATTTCCCATTTGCAGATGTGGTTCGGCGGAAGAGGCCGAAGAAAAGAAACAGATCGCCAGCTTGAACTCCATTCTTGAAAAGGTGTCCCTGTGCTGCGCCAGTCTGCCCGAACATCGGTCTCCAGCCATCTAGCCGGGGAAGACTTCCAGCGGACAGGTCGGGAGCACGATGAGCACCAAAATGGGGCGGAATGCGTCCATGCGTGAGATCTGTCACCAGTTGAGCAATGTTCTCCCCATCGATTTTTATGTCGGCATAGCGGATAGGCGACTGCTTGTCTGGTATGGGCAGACACACCATCCGCCCGTCCGGGAGTATAGGGCTTGGCGTCCCACCCGCCGATGAATGGAAGCCTTTCCTGCTCAGTATCAGTTTCATGCTTGCCTCTGTCGCCATAACTGGCCGCTTCCCAAAGCACCATTCTCCGTCGCAGACACCCTTATGAACCCTCTTCCATATGCTCTGATTGACCGGCCATCATTAATTCGATATCAGCCTTCGAGTCTGAATCGGCATTGCGATCGAAAAAAAATGTGACCCACCCCAATTTTTTCTCCGATTTCACCTTTTTTCTCCCTGGCCTAATCTAAATTCTTTTCAATTAAGAATAAAATACTCGGAAGGAGAGCAGTATGGAAAAGTTGAAGATTGTGTATGAACCAAAAGGTGAAGCCCGAGAGTATGCGCCGCTGGCGGCTAATCTACGGGTCGGATGCGAGCATGGGTGCCGATATTGCTATGGGCCATTAGCTTTCCGCAAAAAAAGGGATTCTTTTCACTCGAATCCCAGTGTCCGACAACACGCCTTGGAGATGCTTGAGCATGATGCCGGAATCTTGCGCGGGGACGACCGGGAAATCTTGTTGAGTTTCGCGACCGATCCGTATTCACCAGAGGAACTCACAACAGGGCTAACTCGGCAGGCTATAGAAATCCTCATAGACAACGGTCTTCGATTTACAGTCCTGACCAAAGGGGGGACTCGGGCCTCCAGGGATTTTGATCTACTGGACAAATATGAAAAATGCAGCTTCGGGACTACGCTGGTCTTCGCTTCTCAACAAGATGCGGACTACTGGGAACCGCGTGCTGCTTCTATCGCCGACAGGATTGAGACGCTTAAGACTGCCCATCAGAGGGGAATTCGGACCTGGTGTGCCTGAGCAAGATAAATGATGGGAGATTAGAGAATAACTTTCACGCTCAATGAGGGTTACCCAAGAAATGCCGCCTCTTCGCTCATATGCAAGATATTTGGTGGACTCCCAATTTTTTCCCTCACGGATCTTGACCTTCTTGATAATTCATGGGATGAATTTACGAAAACTCACAGCCTGTCATAACCCCGTCGTTTTCATTTCGATCACAGACTACTTTTTCTTGAACCAGTACGTTCTTATTCCCGAAGAGAATGAGTGCTCATCAGACTCCATCATTTTACGTGCTCTTGTTGCCATCAAGTATCGTGCTCCCTCTCAGGATGGCAGCTTCTTCATCTGCATCCGGAGGTTAAAAATCGTTCTGCTCAAAATATGATGTGCATTTCTAAAGAGGTGCGCGGATACCAGCGACTGAAGAGATAAGGAGCTGTGTTGACAACGGAATGTTCAGCAGGATACCTTTATAATCCGGCTTAGAGTGCCAATTTTAATGAGTCTCTAAGCCACGAAACGGGCCTTTCCAGCGCTTCTTTTGATGGAAGATCACTTACTTCCCTTGGCCCGACCCGGCCCGCGCTGGGACCCCAGCGTGGCTAAGTGTCCGCAAGGATGCCATTATTCAGCAGACTGGCTATTGCTTTAAGGATTCCTCTAAAACAGCCTTTCGGTCCTGAAGCGCATTCAGCTTCTTCTTGAGATCGGTTATCTCCTTTTTGACCCTGCGCAGCTCGGCCTGATTCTTGACCCGTACCAAGAAGTCCTCTCCAAGTGCTTCAGTTATGTATTTCTCGACTTGGCTTCTCAGGATTCTGAGGTATGGATTTCCCCATATAGCCCCATCTCGGTATTCGAGTTTGCCCGTCTGAACGCCTCTGAGGATGAAGTCCCGGCTGACGCCGTATTCAGCCTCGGCTGTTACGTCGCTAAGGGTAGCTCCTTTTCGGTTCCATTCGCATATTGTGTATTCCGATGATTCCGACCAGCTAATCCGAGGGAAAGCGGCCACTGATTCCGGACGATTCCGGCCACCGATTCCGATTGAAGGCGGCCACCTGTTCCGGGTGAATCCGGCCACACCTC
>JBEKXG010000652.1:0-2788 GCA_049512295.1 Syntrophobacteraceae bacterium | reverse complement strand
GATCCAAAGGAGAATTGGCACGTGTTCCGCTGAAACAAACCACGCCTTCTTCAGAAGCCGGAATTTCGTATTTCCCACAGTTGCGGGATACTTTTTTAAATATACTTGCCGGTCTCGGACCGATCACACGGGAGGAGCACCTCGATCTCTTCTCTGATTTACAGCAGCGCATAAGAGAGTGCCAATCAATGGAGGCCCTGGTTGCACTCCAAGATGAACTCGTTGGCGTCGTCAAGCTCGGCGCCTTGCGAGCCGTCGAACAAATCGATTACGCAAGCAACTTCCTTACCGAACTCGGTAAAGACCTGTCAGGAATGGAGAAGCATCTGTTCACATACCAGGATTTCAACCGGGAGACCCATCTTTTGAATGGCAAATTTCACGATGATCTGCTTTCCCACTCAAACGAAATGAATCAGGCCTTTAGTTCCGGCAAAGGCTTTGAAGATACACGCAATCTCATTGCCTCAAAACTGATGACAATCGGCTTAGCCATAGAAATAAAGCGACAGGAAGATGAGGTCAAGTTTCAGGAGGCTGAAAGTAAAATCGCAGAACTGCAGACGAGTGTCCGAAACTATAACGACCAGATAACCCAGGTAACCGAGCGGGCAAACAGCCTCGAAAAAGAAGTGCTCCTTGACTCTCTTCTTGAAATTCACAACCGTCGGGCGTACGAGTTACAAATCCGGGAGAGCCTGAGGCGATACCACCGGGGTGGGGAGCCGTTCAGCCTGATACTCATCGATGTGGACCGGTTCAAGATTATCAATGACCAATACGGACACAACTCAGGCGACAAGTGCTTAAGAGAAATAGCAAAGATAATAAGGTGCTGTCTGCGCAAATCGGATTTTCTGGGTCGTTATGGCGGGGAGGAACTGGTCGCCATCCTTGAAGGCACTGGCGCTGAAGATGGCGGGAAAATTGCGGAAAAGATTCGAATCCGTATTGAAAAAGCCACTTTTTGTTACAGGGACGAAGTAATTCCAGTTACGATCAGTTTAGGGGTGACCGAAGTAATGCAGACTGATCAAGACTCGGAGACCCCGTTTAGCAGGGCCGATAACGCAATGTACCAGGCTAAAAGCCAAGGCCGGAACAGGGTCTGCGTCATGAAGCAGAATATTTAGATCTCCTTGCAGCTCCGAACCGGCAGAGGGATGTGCAGCAGGGGGAGGGTAGATCATTGTGAGCGGAAATTCCCTTTGACGAGTTGGGAGATTTTTAGCGATACTGAGGTTAGTTTGTCCGGAAGAAAGAAGGCAGCCCGTCCATCTTGTTAAGGATCTAATCCCGTGGCCTACAAAGACTTGGTGGCGCTGGTAGTGGATGATTTTTCCACAATGCGGCGCATCATACGAAAAATTTTGAAAGATTTGCAATTCCAGGATGTACTGGAAGCAGAAAATGGCGCCGAGGCGCTCAAGCTTTTGGCGTCCAATAAGGTTGACGTGATCGTCTCGGACTGGAACATGCCAACGATGACCGGGCTTGAGCTGCTGAAACGAGTGCGGGCGGATGAACGACTGAAAGGCATTCCCTTTCTGATGGTCACTGCCGAAGCCCAAAAAGAAAATATCGTCAAGGCTGTCCAGGCCAAGGTCAGCAACTATGTTGTCAAACCCTTCAGCCCGGCGGTGCTCGCTGAAAAACTCGCAAAGATCATCCCGCAGGACCAGTGATGGAGAGTAGATGATGGATGTAAGACTTATCAACCCCTTTCTTGCCGCGGCCATGCATGTATTGAAAACTATGGCCGGCATTGATGCCAGACCCGGAAAGCCTTTTCTGAAAAAGGACGATCTGGCCGTAGGGGATATCTCCGCGATAATTGGGATCACCGGCGCCGTGAGAGGATCCATGGCGCTGGTCTTCACGGAGAATTGCATCAAGGAAATTGCCTCGAACCTTTTAGGAGAGGTTTTCACTCAACTGAACCATGAGGTGACAGACGCCGTGGGGGAACTTACCAATATGATCTGCGGAGACGCCAGAAGGCGCCTCTCCGAGGAAGGATTCAGCCTACAGGCGGGCATACCTACGATAGTTGCGGGTAAGAGCCACTCTATATTGCATGTTACAGACGGGCCTCGCCTTGCGGTTCCATTTCAAACGCAAGCAGGCACTTTCATGCTCGAGGTGGCCTTTGGAAGATAGAAAGAGGCCTGGTCCGGCTCGAACTCGCCCAAGCCTTTGGAATTCCCTCTGTAAAGCCGAATGGCATGTCAAACTATTTACTTTCCCGGCACGACCCCGATGTGCTTTCATCTCTGCGTGAAATCCTGGCCGCCGAGTCACGGGATGAGGAAAGGACCGTGAATGCGATGGATCTGGTGGAGGGTATGATTCTTGCCCGGGACGTGCGGCTCCGGGATGGGCGGACGCTCGTGGCCAAGGGCTTTGAGGTCAACCGGACTCTGCGCGAGCGGATTAAGAATTTCTACGAAAAGCCGGGCATAAAAGAGCCTATCGCGGTGATCGTTCCGGCAAAATTGGTCTTGGACGGCAAATGAGAGGAAAGCGCCATGACTCATACCATTCTGCTCGTTGATGACGATCCATTTGGGGTAATATGTATTCCGGATGTGGAAGACGATCTGGATGCTCTGATTCAGGAAATTAACAAAGAAGTTAAAAGGAGAGCCTCTTGCAAAATTCCCTTATCGACAAAGTTCCTTTATCGTCATTCCGGCATGCTTTAAGCCGGAATCCAGCGCTGCCGCCACGTCCAGGGACGCGGTTTGAGCGAGAATGAAACTTCAGGAAGTTTCATAAGAGGTTTTTC
>JBEKXG010000651.1:0-3253 GCA_049512295.1 Syntrophobacteraceae bacterium | reverse complement strand
GTTGGATCAAAGCCGGCCTTGGTTTTGAGCGGTGTGCCGGATTTCAGTGATTTCTCGAGCTTTTCCTCCAGATCTTTTTCGACCAATATCTCTACTGCGCCTCGTTTGATAACGGCCAACTGTTCGGCTATGGACATATCTGGTTCCTCACACTATTTGTAATCTCAGCAACATACCGCAATGCGCTCGATATTGAGCGCCTTGCCGGATATTTCTTCGATAGCGATAACCACACCATTCAGGCGGATATCTTTCTTCGGGACTTCAAATTTAACCGGCAACTGGGTCAGGAACTTGCGGATTGCCTCGTCTTTTCCAATGCCGATGACCGAATCGAAACTTCCGGTCATGCCGGCGTCGGACATGTAGGCCGTTCCCTGGGGAAGAATGCGTTCATCGGCTGTCTGCACATGGGTGTGGGTGCCGATCACTGCGCTGACCCGTCCATCAAGCAAGGATTATGGGGGTTTCCTGGCGTAGTTGTTCAATTTCACGGTCGGCTGTCCTGAAAGGGCATTCCAGGTTTTTCATGAAAATACGGCCTTCCAGATTGAGTACAGCCACCTTGATTCCGCCTGGTGTAACGACAATCATGCTGCCCCGACCGGCCGTTCCATCGGGATAATTGGCGGGACGGATTATGCGCGGGTTAGCCAGTACGAGAGGAACCTGTTCCCTTTTGTCCCAGATATGATTGCCGCTGGTGAGGCATGTCACTCCCAGGTCGAACAGCTCCTTGGCCGTGTCGGTGGTCAGCCCGAATCCACCGGCGGCATTTTCTCCATTTGCGATGACCAGATCAACACGGTGCCGGTCCACCAGGCGATCCAGTTCGCGGGAAAGCGCCTGACGGCCCGGTTTACCGATGATATCGCCGATAAAAAGAATCTTAACGGGCATATTCCACGGCTCGTGTTTCCCGAATGACATTGACTTTGATCTGGCCGGGATAGGTCATTTCTGTTTCAATCTTTTTGGCAATATCACGAGCCATGACCACTGATTGCTCGTCAGTAATATGGTCACTGGAAACCATTACCCGGATTTCCCTGCCTGCCTGGATGGCAAAGGAATTGGTTACGCCGCTGAAGGAGGTGGCAATACGTTCCAGATCTTCAAGACGTTTGACATAGGTTTCCATCATTTCGCGTCGTGCGCCGGGGCGTGCGCCGGAAAGTGCATCGGCGGCCTGGACCAGTACGTCCAGTACACTGTTTGGTTTTTCATCTTCGTGATGGGCCATGATGGCATGCACGATTTTGGTTGATTCCCCGTATTTGCGGGCCAAATCCGCTCCGATAACGGCATGGGAGCCCTCAACTTCATGGTCGACAGCTTTGCCCAAGTCGTGCAGCAAACCGGCGCGTTTCGCCTGTTTGACGTTGACTCCCAGCTCGGCGGCCATGATGCCGCAGATAAAGGCCACCTCTAGTGAGTGCTGGTAGATGTTTTGCGTATAGGAGGTGCGATATTTGAGACGGCCGATGAGTTTGATGATTTCAGGGTGAATGCCATGCACACCCAGGTCAAAAACGGCGCGTTCGCCAGCCTCCTTAATGCCGATATCGACTTCTTCGGTGGCTTTGGCCACAACCTCTTCGATACGGCCGGGGTGGATGCGGCCGTCACCGATCAACTTTTCCAGTGACAGGCGGGCCACTTCGCGGCGTACCGGGTTAAAGCCCGACAGGATAACCGCTTCCGGGGTGTCGTCAATGATCAGATCAATGCCGGTGGCTGCCTCAAGTGCGCGGATATTTCTTCCTTCACGGCCAATGATGCGGCCCTTCATCTCATCCGAGGGAAGTGGCACAACCGACACCGTTTTTTCGGCTATATATTCGCCTGCGTAGCGTTGAACAGCCAGCGAGATGATTTCCTTGGCTTTCTTGTCGGCTGTTTCGCGCGCCTCTTCTTCGATGACCTTGATGCGTTTGGCTGCGTCGTGCTTGGCCTCAGCTTCCATGTTGTCCATCAGTTCCTTCTTGGCGTCTGTTGCCGACATTCCAGCGATTTCTTCCAACTTGGCCTGCTGCAAATCAACAGCCTTGCTCAGTTCCTCATTCTTGGCTGCGAGCGCCTGCTCTTTTGTGACAAGCGTCTGCTCTTTTTTAAGAATATCCAATTCCTTTTGCTCAAAAAGTCCAAATTTTTTATCGAGATTCTCTTCCTTCTGCTGTAATCGTTTTTCCAAGCTCTGAAGATCTTTTTTCTTTTCCGTTATTTCACGATCATGACCTGCCTTGGCCTCGATAATCTCGGCCTTGGCCTTCAGTTCCGCTTCCTTTGTGATGGTTTCGGCTTCGCGTCGCGCATCTTCAATCATCTTCGACGCTAACTCTTCGGATTGTCTGACAATCAGGCCCGAATCCCTCTTGTTGAGCCTGCTTCCTGCAAAATAGGCTCCGACAGCTGCCAACATGGTAAACACGAGCATCCAGATGTTTTGCATTTCAACAACCTCCTCTATATGAATCCGTGCCATCATGGTGGCGCCGGTTACTTCTACTGCTGCAGCGCATGATTCGCTGCTCGGTGACGATAATATCCATCCGGATATCGTGCCGGTCAGCCGGTAGATTTCCGTCGATCAACTGGAAATCATGGCACAGACCTACCAGATTGGCCCGAAGTTCGGGGTGTTGGAGGAAGCGGTCATAAAACCCCTTTCCGTAACCGATTCTATGCCCAGTCATGTCGAAGACCACACCCGGTACGATGATCAGGTCCGCCTCATCCGCAAGATGATCGGTACCGGCGCCGCAGGGCTCAAGAACCCCAAAGCACCCCTCTTTTAACTGTTCCAAGTGATCGACCTGACGTAGCACCATCCCCTGTCCGCAGACTACCGGATAGAGTGCCCGCTTGCCGGCTGAAAAAGCCGCTTTAAGAATATGCGTGGTGTCAATTTCATTGTGCACCGACGAATAGAGCGCAATACATTCAGCTCGCGAAAATTCCTCGAGAGCCAGAATGTTTTGCTGAGCTAGCCGGCTGGCCTCAAGCCATATGTCATGGCTGAGCTGCCGGCGGTGCGTCAGCATCTGCTGACGGATCGTTCGCTTCGGCATGGTTCCTTATCGCTTCCGGGCGGAAATACATGTTGCGTTCGAGTGAATGATGGCCCCGGAGGGTGTCCGGGATGGTTAATCAGGGGGGTAAGGTGCGGAAATATGGCTCTTCAGTGCCGTGGAAATAGGTGCTGCTCCGGTTCCTTTGCTCGAGGAGCGATTTCTTTCCTTTGTTGAGGATA
>JBEKXG010000650.1:0-3695 GCA_049512295.1 Syntrophobacteraceae bacterium | reverse complement strand
GCGGGCTGTGCCCGCTTTTTCATTTCCGTGACTGTGCCCGTTTTTGTGCCCGTAACGGAATTCAAATAGGCTTCCTGCCTCGATGCCGCAAGCTCCAGGTCGGATTCACTTACGATGTTATAGCGGTCAAAGATAGAGCGGGTCTTGTGACCTGAAATCATCATGGCTACGCGCTCGGGGATACCAGCCCGGACCATGTTGCGAATGGAGGTTCTTCTGAGATCGTGGAAAAGTCGCCGGCTGATTTTCGCCTCAATGCAAGCCGCGTCCCAGGAGCCGCGAAAGTCTCTTATCTTGTCTGTGCCCGTTTCATTCAGGAAAACATACGAACGCAGGACCCCGCCCGCTTTTCTGGCTTCCCACTGTGCCCGGAAGATTTCTTTCAGTTCCGCATCGAGATAAACTGTCCTTGCGTTATTTCTGAGATTCGCTTTGCAAGCTCGGCCTGTGCTGTTTCGTAATCGCCGCTTCTGGTACTCTCGCGTGCTACCCCCGGATAAAGATGGACCCACCTGCACGGTCTTTATGGACCCACCCTAAAGTTGCATGATTGAGCATATTCGCTGCCAATAGCGCCGGGTTTTGGACCCACCCTCCCTCAGTAAACCGGCTTGTTGTCTACATGTCTCCGTATGTGCCAGACCGCCGTCATCTTTCATCAGTCGAATTTTTGGAGACTCGATCAAGTTGCCTGCGGCAACCGAAGACCACTCCGCAAAAAACGTGTGCGCTACCATACTGGATTTCCTTTGGTTTTTCTTCTTGTTCTTCCGTCTCAGCCGAACCACCGGCCAGAGTGGACCCAGGAGAACCGTACAGACTGTTGGCGCGGGTCAATGCGAAGAAATATCCTTTTCTCTGAACTAGCCACAGGTGGGCCTAAGCCACAGGTGGGCCTAAACTGATAAGTGGGTTCAAAAACCGTTGCATGATTATGGCCCATCACCGGCCAAAAGGGTCCGATTTCCGGCGATGGGTGGGTTCATTGTTGACCGGGGGCAACATCTCGCGTAAGGGCTTGCCGTTCTTGTAATATTTGATCCAGTAAACCTTACCGCGCAAGTAAATGGAGCCCGGAAAATCGCCATTCTTTCGTCCGTCTCGAAATCTCCTTCATGGCCTACCCCTCCTTCCTCTGGTCGGCTTCCATTTCGCGCCTGAGTACGTTCACAATGGTGCTGTTGATGCTCACCTGCCGGTTTCGCTCAATGGTTTCGAGTGCCGCCTTCTTACGGAGCCAAGACAAGATTTCTCCCGGCATCCTGACGGTGATTGATTCTGTTGTCTGTGCGGTCGCCTTCATCCTGTCCCCTTTTTGTCTAAGTGTTGCACTCAATATAACCATTGAATATATAGTGTCAAGCGCAAAATGCGGGGCGGGGGAATGAAAAAGCCGGTTCGCCGGGTCCAAACCTGCCCGTTGCGCCCCGTGCCGGAGAGCCCCGGAAACCACGCGCCAGGATAGGCGTTAAAGCCACGATCTCGACTCAGCCCGTATCGAAAAAAAAACATCGTCCTGATTCCGGCCCTTGTGAGCCTGGATCTTCACAGGCTTGCCGGGCTACACTTTCACCTTGCTTCCACCTTATCCGGTCTGGGAAGAAGGGAATGTTAAGCAAAAAATGAAGGGAGAAAGAGAAAGCCGGGGGAGGCATTAGTGCGGGCAGGCGATAAGCTGAAGGGAATGAAGCCCCGCGGCCTATTGGATATAGAATGGGATATTCCTTGGGAATCCCGTGAGTGAGGGTATGAAGATCGCGAATTAGTGGATAAACTCGGCCCGGGGCAAAGGTCGCTTCATGTAGACTTTAACATAGCCATAGTACGGCCCCTCAAGCGCATCCAACTCATGTTCAACGTCAATGGACCTACCCATTTTGCTGGTCCATTTGCCATTAGGCAATTGCCTGGCCGCATGCTGCGGTCTATCCATATCGTCGGTATAAATGGCTATCTTATCGAATCCCTCTTCGACCTCTCCGCCTTCGCATATTTTGAACCCAACAGTTCCAAAAGCCTCGATGAAAGTCTCCAAAGCCCACCTCCGCTCAATGCCGTTAGGCCAATACGCATCTTCATGAGGCCACCAGAAATTTTCGGGATCTCCGGCAGCCCAAGCTATGCAGTTATAGTCATCGGACTCGGGACTAGCAGGTCTATGATTAGTAGGTCGCAAGTTAGGAAACCGCTGCACAGATGAGCTCTCCCCTTTCTTCACACCGTCTGTACCACGCGAGCCAGTCCCCTGCCATGGCTTTGAGACTGCCGCGGTGACTGGGCAGTACCGGATTATGCCCAGTTATAGATTTTAGTGCCCAAAACCAGTGGCTTGGGGCTATCTGTAGCTCTTCCATTATAAGCGGCACGGCAATTGGCCCCATTCCGATAATTTGCTGGTAGGCGGGATGGCGGGTTATCTCATCCAAAGAAGAACTATAAATCGTTTCTTCTTTCCATTTTGTCTTTAGACGTTGGAACCTGCCGACCGGGTCCTCCCATTCTCTAGAAATTGGTTCAAGAAAATGGTTCATAAATTCTTGAAATTTGGCGACAATGATCAGGGACTCGGCACCGATGGCGAAGTTAGGGCTCTGAGCAAGACCAGCCGGATTCCTGGGGTTAATCAAGAAGAGTTTTCTTGTTCTCATTTTAACAGCTCCATTGTTTTGTCGGTTATGCTGTTAAAGAAAATCATGTTCTTAAAATCCCGAAGCTTTTCAGAAATGGTCCAAAGCTCCTTGAAAGGGGGAAGAATATCCGCCTTCTTCTTCACTTCAATGTCTAAAATTATGGCCGCTCTTTCGTCCGTCAACAGCTGCACCGTTTCAGTTACTATTCCATTTGCGCGTATCTTGTCATTCGCGATTTCCATTCGCATAAGGAAGCTATTTATCATGTATGGAATCTTTGGTCCGAGTTCGGGACGAGTTGTGAACCATTCCTCCATTTGAATTGGCAAACTGAGGTCAATTCTGTTTATGTAGCGTAAGCTGATGCCCCGAATCGACTTTGGAGAGGTTATCTGGCAATATCCTTCCCATAATTTTCGGGCTTCAGAAGAGAAAATCGGCCACGACTCATAAGGTTTCAATTTATTGAAGGCAAATCCATCGAGGCGTGACTGAACTACCTTCCCTTGCATGGGGGAGCGAAAGCGGAAGCCATCAATTTTACTGCTGGATGTAATTGAATGCCTCTGCTGACCGCTGGATATTTCAGCGCTGCCGCTGAATAGGAATCTTCCTTCTTTCTCGGGAAACGTGTCGCCGGCAATATCTTGAAGTTTTTCAAGATCGCTGAGAGTCACGCTTTTGGGAAGGACAGCCTGAATGTCCAGGATCGCCTCAGCTATGGGCGCCCCAGAGAGAATCGGCCATGTTGCCATAACGCCCCCGCTAAGTAGAAGTGAGTTCTGTTCAGTGGTTGCATTTATATCACTATAATTCGAAGTTGTTGAAAATTTTTTAACATTCCGTCAAGCAAACAGCGTTTAATTCGGTGCTTACCGATTTCCCGAGCATGAAAAAAAGGCCCAGGCTGGCCCGGTCCGGTTGTGGTTATTCCGTTTTTGCATCGGGAGCATTACCAGTTTTTCACATTCCAGGAGGTCAAATTTGACAAAATAATTGTTTGATTGTGTCGAATCGCTGGACAAAACGGATCCGCCGGTGTATGGAAAGCTGGAATCATGGGAC
>JBEKXG010000649.1:0-2815 GCA_049512295.1 Syntrophobacteraceae bacterium | reverse complement strand
ATAGTACTTTTCTCCTTCTGGTTTTGCCTCCGCCCCTTTGCATCCGGCCGCTCAATGGGGGCTCGGACACCAAAAGGTAAAGGGGAGTGCGAATTTTATTAAACAGAATTTAATAACATGTTCCAACGGGCCGAGCAACCAAAAAACGATTGACCATCGTCGCCCATGGTTCAAAATTAAGAATTCAATCGGCAAATCGCATGTTGTGCACTACTGGTCAGTGGGATTCTCACATGAAATGGAAGATAGCGACGTTCAACGTGAATGGCATCCGGTCACGCGAGCATGTTGTGACGTCTTGGATAGAGCATAACAGGCCTGACGTTCTGTGTCTTCAGGAAATAAAGTGCCAGGATTGGGAGTTCCCGGCCGTTTCCCTGCGCGAGGCCGGCTATGAGGCAATCGTGTACGGACAAAAATCATTCCACGGGGTAGCGATTCTGAGCCTGCGCAAACCCGAGGAGGTGAGGCGTGGGTTCGGCGACGGCGGGCCGGACGCGGAAGCCAGGCTGATTGCGGCAAGAATTGATGGAATCTGGATTTTCAATACATATGTGCCACAGGGCAGAAGCCCTGAACACCCGGCCTTTCAGATAAAGCTTGATTTCTTTGCAAGGCTCAAAAACCTTTTCCAACGGGAATTCACGCCGTCCGATCCTGTTATCTGGACAGGTGACATCAATGTCGCGCCCGAGGATATTGACGTGTTCTCGCCGAGAAGAATGGACGGGAAAATCGGGTTTCACCCTTTGGAGAGACAGGCGCTCGCCGAAGTGGCTTCCTGGGGATTTACCGACCTGTTCCGAAAGCACCATCCGGACGTTGGGCAGTTCACCTTCTGGGATTACCGCCTGCCGCAGAGTTTTCAGAGGAACCTGGGCTGGAGGCTCGATCACATCAGGGCTACCGAACCGATCTCCAGCGCCTCGATCGACTGCGGGGTGGACGCCGATCTTCGCGGCCAACCCAATCCCAGCGATCATGCCCCGGTGTGGGCAGAAATCGAATCGGGAAGCCTCAGGCAGGTTCGGATTGATCCGTAACACATAAAATTCGTCATCAGAGATGCTCAGTCTGCTTGCGAGAGCAACTCGGCCACGTCCTGAAGGTTGCGTATCGTAACCGCCTTCTGGCGGAGCTTTCTTGTGCCGGGTACAAGCCTCAGGTACCAGCACAGATGTTTGCGCATCTGGATGATTCCACGCTCGCCTTTCAAATCTGCTGCAAGTCTTGCGTGTTCCATAGCCGTCCTGAAAACATCCTGGCTGGTCGGCTTTCCATTGCCGTTGCCTGCCAAGGCTGTTTCTAACTGCTGAAAAATCCAGGGGTTTCCGAGCGCTCCCCTGGCTAGTCCCAGCCCGTCAGCGCCGGTCTCCCGGAGCAATTCCAGACCTTGCGCCGCTGTGCTCACGCCTCCGTTGGCAAGGACAATGCCTCTGAAACGAAGGCGGACGGCCCGGGTCATACTAATATCGTTCGGCCCCGAGAAGCCCTGTGCATACGATCTGCCGTGCACCATTATCGCTTTGATGTCCAGGTCGCCGACATAATCGAGGAAACTCAGAATATCCACTTCTTTGACGCTGGTTCTGGTCTTTATCGATACAGGCAGATGAGTATTTTCGATAACGCTCCGGATTACCTCTTTTGCCAATGGCAAATTTGTCATCAAGGCCGCTCCCGCTCCGCGATTGAAAACCTTGGGAACGGGACAGCCGAAGTTTATATCAATCCCGTCGGGCTCGATTTCCCTGGTTACCAATCGCGCGGCGGCTGCGAAATGTTCCGGGTTGTTTCCGAAAAGCTGCACAACAAAAGGGCGCTCTGATTCATCGAAACGAATAATCCGCAGACAGGGTTCCGACTCGTGAGCGAGGGCGGTGGAACTGCACAGTTCGCTATATACTATATCAGCTCCCAAGCCTTTGCATATCCGGCGAAATGGGCTGTCAGTCACTCCGGAAAGGGGCGCCAGGGCAAAAATAGGCTTTTTCAGTGACATCCAAAAGTTATGCATACATTCAGTATACTTTGAGAGTCCGAATTGGCAAGCCGATGTTTGAGCCATCAGGGCTGATTATCGTCCCCGGCGGCTGGAGAAAAACGGCAAAGCGCCGTGCGCGACCGATAACTCTCGCGGCCCGGTGCGTTTCCAAATTGAAAACAGATGATTCACTGCGCCTTCTGGACGGGATAGCCTGCTTCCAGCCAGGCTTTTATACCGCCGGGGTAGCGCCAGACATTGGTGTAACCCAGCTTGACAGCCCACTTGGCCGCGTTATGGCTTCGGCCGCACTTTGTGAATCCACAATAGAAAACGATTTTGCGCGCTTTGTCGGGCCCCAGGAGTCCTTCGAGACCGGTTCTTTTTGCTTCATCCAGTTGAGTCATTTCCTCGACCGGAAACTCAATCTGCACAGCGCCCGGTATGTGATTCTTCTTGTAGCTGTCTTCAAACGGCATGGTGTCAACCACGAGCATAGGCTCTTTTTTGTCTATCCATGCGTTTAATTCTTCTGTGGTAACGATCGCGTAGCCGCCTTCTTTGACCTGTGCGGCGAACTGAACTGCCAGTTTCTCGGTCTCCAGTTCCCTGGTCCCCCATTCGAGCGCAAAAGCGGCGCTGTGCGCACACAAAATCATAATTGCCGCCGCCACTGACACAATGAACTTCGATCTCGAAAACATCTGCAAAACCCCCTTCAACTCTGTTCATAAATGCGAATCAAGCTCTGTTTGGACGAACACTCATTAGATAGAAAGAAATAGCCATCAACCCTAGATCCCTTGCAAAGGCAAGCTCAAGGGCGCCGCG
>JBEKXG010000648.1:0-2837 GCA_049512295.1 Syntrophobacteraceae bacterium | reverse complement strand
CTCGATGATCGAAGTGCCAAGTACCTTGTCCATGTCGGTGACCTCCTCGGGATAGAATTCACCAAGGTACTCTCTCACACTTCGGCCTCAATTTCCAGCACTATTACGTGCGATTGCCCTGATCCCTGATTGCTCTATCCTTGCCTCCGGAAACACAGTGCGGTATATGTTCCCTTCCCCCACAAACTCCCATTGAATTTGCCAAGATTCATCAGGATTTCACGCTAATTTTCTGAGGAGCAACCAATGACTCTCACCAAAGCCCATCTCGTGGAAGCACTCTTCGCCAAGAACATTTTTACCAAGACCGAGTCAGCCCAGATCATCGACACCCTTTTCGAGCTGATTAAACAGTCCCTGCAAAACGGCGAAGATGTTCTCATCAGCGGATTCCGGAAATTTTCAGTGAAAGAAAAGAAGGCGCATAGGGGCAGGAATCCCAAGACTGGGAAAGCGATGACGCTGCCACTCCGGAGGGTAGTTACATTCAAGTGCTCAGGCGTTCTGCGGGCGGGAATGAATGGGGAGGGTGACTGAGGTGAGCGCATTCCGAGCCCATCTCGCTCATCGGCACTTAAGAAATCGGAGGGCAGCTCCAGAAAAAGGTTGAACCCCGAGTGACCATTTCACTTGCCCACCTGAACCACGTTTGGTTCATCCCTCAATTGAGTGATTTCTGCCAATCATATTCACCGGGCTTCCTGCTTCGACCTCTTGGGACTCGACCGAAACTTATGCACGGAAGAGACGGCCTTCAATGTGCTCCAAAGCAGCGGGAGGACCTCCTCTCAACATTAGCATATTCTTTGCTTGACAGAAAACGTTCAAAGAAGCAAAATCTTTTCATTTTGGCGGTGAACAATAAAGAGGTGTCTGTTTGAGGGCCGTCCGGACACGGATGAGAAACGGAAAATAGACCCCCCGTAACTTGCTCATAACTCCCTATAATTACAAATTCGGAATACCGATTTGTAATTCTCCATTTCCTCGATGTGCGTGATTTTCGTTTTGGAAGAATAAATTTCGAGGAGACATCAGAAAAAAGGGGGACATGAATAAGAGGACAAGCCGTTTTCAATATCGATTGTTTCATGGCAGCACGACCGATTAAATAGCAAGCAATTCCTGGAACGCACCACTGGATGAGATTGTTCTATCCGAAAGGGGCACATGGAAGACACCCAGCAACAAGAAGGTACCCAGCAACAAGAAGGCACTCAGGTGGAGTTGCTCAGACACGCCTTGAAGTTAGCGCCTACTGCTGTTTTTGCAACTCTTCTGAACGCATTCCTTCTTGTCCTGGTCCTATGGCAATCCATTTCGCACACGTCATTAATCATCTGGTTTTCAATTACTTTTTGTCTCGCGGTTCAGCGTTCCTTGTTTCTACGCAAGTATCGGAGGGCTTCGCTCCAGCCCCATGAAGCTCCGCAGGTGGCCAAAAAGTTTGTGGCCGGTCTCGGTTTATCCGGAATCGTCTGGGGTTCCGTTGCAATTTTTCTTTTCCCAGTAGATTCACCAACGCATCAAACCCTGATTGTCTTTGTTCTGTGCGGGATGGTGGCTGGTGCGGCGGAAACATTTTCTTCCGTTCTTCCGGCCTTTATGGCATTCGCGCTACCAGCATTGGTTCCCTTATCAATTCGTTTTTTCACCATTGGCGGGGCCGCTTACTATGTGATGAGCGCCATGACGCTCCTTTATATCGTTTTGACATTAATGATAGCAAGGCGTATCAATATCACAAACAGAAGCTTGATCGAACTTAAAGAACATTTCTCTCGGAGGGCGGAGGAGCTGACAGCCTCTAACGCACGGTTACAGGAAGAAATATCTGAGGAGCGCCGGCGAATAGACGATTCACTGCGGGATTCTGAAGGACAGTTCAGGCACCTGTCTTCGCGACTGTTGCCAACACAGGAGGAAGAAAGAAAAAGGATCGCCAGAGAACTCCACGACAGCATAGGCGCATCGCTGAGTGCCGTGCAATTCAGAATGGAAAATGTCATCGATCAGATTCAAAAGGGAACAGTTAACCTTGAACCGATCAATTATTCCATTCAGGTGATACAGATGGCTATCGATGAGGTGAGAAGAATAGTCATGGATCTTCGCCCATCTATTTTGGACGACACGGGAATCATCGCCACTCTTAACTCGTTTTGCAAGCAATTCCAGACTATTCACTCGAACATCCATATCGACTTCCAGATTGAGAGCAAGGAGGATGAGATACCGGAAACGCTTAAGATCATAATTTTCAGAATCATTCAGGAAGCTTTCCGCAATATTGCTAAATATAGCGGCGCGGAGCGGGTGGAAGTATTGATCGCTAAATTACATGATACGATACAACTGAGCATAGTTGACCATGGGATAGGGTTCGACTTAAGATCGACCTATGCAAATGGAAAGTCTGGAAAAGGGTTTGGTCTTATGAGCATGAGAGAGTGGACGGAACTTTCAGGCGGAATTTTCGTAATTGAATCTAAAATTGGAGAAGGAACCGAGATCGAAGCCTCGTGGACATTGCCAAGTTAACAGCCCGTTGAATAAAGCGGTTTTGAAAATGCTCAGATCTCTATGAAAACCGATGTGGAATCGACTCCGGCATACGGGAAACCCTTTCACTGAGTAGATATTTGAGGGTAAACAGCATACCGCCACAAATCAGAAAAACTGAGAAACCGTTTCCATCAACTCCTCCCTGCTCCGCACAACCCGATCACACGAACACTCGATCATGGCATTGGTCTGCAGCGTCAAATGCTCGCCTGAGCAAACGTGAGATACAAACTTTCCAAATCACCCATCCTTTTCATCCCCTCTATAGGAAA
>JBEKXG010000647.1:0-2843 GCA_049512295.1 Syntrophobacteraceae bacterium | reverse complement strand
GAGGCCACGGCATCGACGCGGATGCCGTCAATATGATACTTGTCCAGCCAAAACAGCGCGTTGGAAAGAAGGAATGCCCGCACCTCGTTTCGCCCGTAGTTATAGATGAGCGTGTCCCAGTCCTGGTGTTCGCCCTGGCGTGGGTCGGCGTGTTCGTAAAGGTGTGTGCCGTCGAAAAACGACAACCCATGGCCGTCCTTGGGAAAGTGCGCCGGCACCCAGTCCATGATGATACCCAGTCCGGCCTGGTGTGCGGTATCGACGAAGTGCCGGAAATCATCCGGAGTTCCATACCGTGAGGTGGGGGCAAAGTAGCCTATGGTCTGGTATCCCCACGAGCCGTCGAAGGGATGTTCCGTAACAGGCATCAGTTGAATGTGAGTGTAGCCCATCTCCTTTACGTATGGAACCAGCTCCTCGGCCAGTTCGCGGTATGTGAGCCAGCGATGGCCGAGGTCCTTGTGCGGTGCCTTCCTCCATGAGCCGAGATGCACCTCGTAGATGGACATGGGTGCTTCAAATTTTTGGCGTTCTTTGCGTGTGCGCATCCACTCGGTATCGGCCCATTCGTAGCGATCAAGATCCCACACAACGGATGCCGAATTTGGACGCATCTCGGTCGAGAAGCCGAAGGGATCGGCCTTTACGCCGATGTCGCACCCGCTGCGGGTCTTAATTTCATATTTGTACAAATCCCCCTGAGCCAGATGGGGAATGAAAATCTCCCACAGACCGCTCGCACCTCGCGTGTTCATGGGGTGGCGCCGCCCGTCCCATTGGTTGAAAGCTCCGACCACGCTCACCCGCTCGGCGCCAGGCGCCCACACACTAAAATGGACACCCCTCACGCCGCAGTGCTCGATGATGTGCGCGCCAAGCTTGTCGTATAACCGAAAATGATTGCCTTCGGAAAAAAGATGTAGATCATAGTCGGTAAGGACTGGAGGGAACCGATAGGGATCTTCCGTCACATACGTCCGGCCGTCGTGCAAAGTGACCGAGAGCCTGTAAGGGAAAATCCCGGTCTCACCGGAGAAGACTGTTTCAAACACGCCGTCGGCATGTACGCACTGCATCCCGTGCTTCACACCGAAGCGCAACACGGAAACGCTTCTCGCCTGCGGTTGGAAGGTGCGGACAACCAGCCCCGGCCCTCCGGCCAGTGTCACATCGTGCAGCCCGAGAATGTCAAACGGAGTACTGTAGAAGCCGCCGGCGACGGCCGCAATAGCCCCGGGGTCGGCTGTCGATTCGAAGACAACCTGGAGGATATATACCGTCGAGGCCGGTGCAGTAAGCGAGGCCTCGATGTTGGCCGGCTCACTCCGAGTCCTGCTGGAAGCACCGGCTGATTCAAGCACGTTCCGTGTGGAAATGGCAATGTCACCGAGTCTGTTATCCAAATCTTCAGTCTGTTCGACAACATCGGCTGCGGGAGCAGCATCTGCAATACTCATACGGCATCTCCTTTGCTTTTCTGCTCCTGAACTCCACCTTTTGGCTTCGAGCACCCCTGCCGGCAATATTCTTCATCAGGTTGTCAGAGTTCAATCCGCAGAAATCGCCCTTTTTTCACAGGGGCTGTAGAGGGTCATTCCTGATATGGTTCAGGTCTGGAAAGACGGCGCAGTGCCGGCAAAGAACAGCGTCGGCATGAGGGGATCAGGCCGGCCCGGCAATACGGCTACATACAACCTGTCACCCCGGCTTATCAGGCGCATACGACTCTGAACATAAGTTAAGAATGATTTCCCAAAGGCTTTACCAGGCTAAATCATTGGCACCCTAAGCTCAAATCTCCGCTTTGACATGCGGCAAGTAGAACCTATTCCGCCGCAATAATCAAGGCGGATTTTCACATGTACCCTGAAAGCCTCCATTGGCAACTTGTTCCGGCTTCAGATTCATTTTCTTCCACGTCAATAATTTCGAATTGAGGTCCTTCCCGCGACCGGACTTAGGATATGAGATTCAAAAGTAATTTTGCATTCAGATTACTCTATCTTGAATGCAGATTGGTTACGGCTGCGTTACAAATGAGCTGCAGGCATGCTCTCGCAAAAGCATCTAAAGACCCGGCTCAACCGTCGCCTTGATGTTGCCGTACCGTAACAACAATTTGCAATCTGAAATGCGCAAGTTCTTCAAATCATATCCGGGCAACGGTAGTGAGACGTATCGAGTACCTCGCGAACGGCAAAACTCCGAGGGATTTATCGTGTCACGGGTAACCCTGACCAGTGGGGCGAATCATGATTTCGTTAACGTTTACATGAGGCGGCAGCGTGAGCAGCCAGTGAATACCGTCGGCAATGGCTTGGGGTTCGAGCAGTCTGCCCACGGTATCGCCCTCCTTCGATTTCACGACCTTGTTCCCCACCTGTGTCACACGGCCTATGATCTCGCGACCCGGGACCATGGGAAAAGTGGAATTGCCCCACTCATTGCGGGCCATGTGGATGTCGGAATGACAGGGCTTATTCTTAAAAATAGGTCTGACGAGGGGGTCCATCAATACGATCATTTCGACGTCAAGGCCGATCTACCCGGGATCGATCCAAAGAACCTGGATATCAGCCTGACCGGAAATATCCTGACTATCAGGGGCGAAAAGAAAGAAGAGCGCGAGGAGAAGAACGAGCGTTATTACACCATAGAGCGTCAGTTCGGCTCTTTCAGCCGCTCATTCATGCTGCCTTCGGATGTTAAGGAAGATGGGATTGAAGCCTCCTACAAGGCACCCCGCTCGACGCCCAACGCGCATGGCAGACGCACCTCGCGGGGCGCCTTCCCGCTACGCGGCCTCATGTGCGTCTGCCCGCAAGTTGGGCAAGTAGCGGGTG
>JBEKXG010000646.1:0-3418 GCA_049512295.1 Syntrophobacteraceae bacterium | reverse complement strand
CAAGGCGTGCCGCAGGATGATGCCGAGGCCGTCAAATGGTACCGCAAGGCGGCCGAGCAGGGAGATGACAGAGCACAATTTGAATTGGGCTGGGGGCGTACACCGACGGTAAGAGTGTGCCGCAGGATTTCATACAGGCGTATATGTGGTTTGATTTGGCGGCGGCACACGAAGATGATACGTATGCAGAAGATTATGGAAAAGATTTCAGAGACAGTCTCGCCGAGAAAATGACACCAGCCCAACTTGCAGAGGCACAACGTTTAGTAAGAAAGTGGAAGGCGAAAGGCCGAGATTAGGCAAAGGGAGGACTGAGTGCTGTGTGCTGAGGACTGAGTGAGAAAACACTGTTCCTTTTTCTCGGTCATCAGTCCCCGGATTAAACCTGCGGCTAAAGCCTACTAAAATGAATGACCAGATTATTTCCGGGGCGGGCTCTCCATACCTCCTCTCGTTTCGCTCCGCGTGGCTGCGATCACAAGCGCGACCAGATGCCACATCATGATAGCGGTACTTTTCCACACACTTGAATGTTGTGCATAAGTCTATCTTGCGAGGGAAGTAAGTCGCATTCAAGCGCTCACTGCGTTGTCTTCGTCGTCGGCTCCTCGACGTACTATGGTGTACGCCTGCGTCGCCTCCTCCTCGCCGCCTTGTGAATCATCTTGAATGCAACTCCGTATTAGGCGGGGTGGCGTAATTCTTATGACCTGATTATTATGAACAGATTATTGTGGGGAGTGTGGAGGAGGACACAGAATCAGAATGGCAGAAATGAGCTCGTTTTTGAAACACTGGTCCTTTAGATTTAAGCACTTAGCGTGGCATGCAATAGAAGTTTTTCGCTGATATCAGGGTCCGATCTCCTGTTACAGGGGCTCTCCCACCCAGATGGTTTACGAAGCTGGCTATTTTGGTTTCTGGCAGCATGACCGTCTGATCAAGCACGGAGTGGATTGTATGATCACTCCACCCAGCCTGATTCCCCAAGAATCCAGGAATCGCGTAAAGACAGATCGCAAAGATAGCCGAAAGCCAGCCCACCTCCTTGCGAAGGGCTTACTCAAAAATCGCTAATGCCTGTGCCTCCAACGTGGCAAGAGGGTCATACCGAAACACCGTCTGAACCGTGCTTGCTGACGCGTTGGGATCAGAGTATTATCCAAACAACCGGTGGCCAGGAACATGCCGGGATATAGTGATTGAGCTGCAGTTCCATCAATCTCCAAAATGAGCATGGATATTCTACACTGAGAGGGATAGATATTTTGCAGGGAGAGGAACATATGCAAAGGTGCGAGCAGGAGAGGGATGCATGCCAGGATGCATGCCCCCACCCCTGGTTTTGTGCTTGTTGAAAGAGTTAGGGTTGTGGTAAAGGTATGAGTATTTCGCTGGCTTTCCAGTTTGCTGGTCTTGAATTATTTTCATTAATATTATGGAAAACCGAAAACATCAATTTCGCTGATAGGTGGTCTGCTATCCACTTTCGGAACAGGAGCTCAACATGAGGCGAACTTTCAGTTTTCTGGCGCTGTTTTTGGTACTTATGGCGACCATCACAACGTCTTCAGTCGGCGCACGGGAAAATGCGCCGCTTCAACGCGACTCCAAGGCTATGTCTCTGCTAGAGAAAATGGCTTCCTTTCTGGCCCGGACCCAGCATTTCAGTGTGGACATACGATCCGGATACGATGTTGTTCAAAAATCCGGGCAAAAAATTGAATTCGGTGAGATCCGTCAAATAAAGGTGAACCGCCCCGCCCATCTGCGAATAGAGATCGAACGGGGTAATGGAGAAAAGGGCCTGGTCGTCTATAATGGCAAGGATATCACCATCTATGCTGCAAACGATAATGTCTATGCGACCACTTTCAAACCCGGCACTCTCGATCAGGCTATCAGATATGCCGTCACCGATCTTAAAATCCGGGTTCCTCTATCAGTGATGCTCCTTAGCAATTTCCCGGCTGAAATTCAAACCCGCGTCATAGCCGCTGATTATGTTGAAACAATGAGAATAGCAGATGTGGCCTGCGATCATATTGTAGCGAGAACCGCGGATGGCGTGGATTTCCAGGTCTGGATAGCACAAGGCGACCAGCCGTTGCCCAAGCGTGTTGTGATTACCTATAGGCAACGAAAAGGCCAGCCTCAGTATTGGGCCGATCTCTCCAACTGGAATCTATCTCCTGACATCTCAGGTGCGCTTTTTGAATTTGCCCCGCCAGCGGGGGCCGAGCAAATCCCATTCCTGGCTGAGGTCCCGAGTGTCACTACCAAAGCTGCCCCCAGGAAAGGAGGCAAGAAATGAGGTACAGACTCTTATACAAACTAACTGCCTTCCGAATGATACTGGTCTTCGTCTTTTTCTTTGCGGCGGCGGCTGACGTATGTCTGGCACAGTATAGCACCCTCTTCTCGAGCCAAGGGCCGGCAAGTGGTGGTGAACTTTCCGCCTCAACATATGATTCCGCAATTGGATCAACAGTGAGTGCGGCACAATTTTCATCAATGCAATGCACTCCGGTGAAGCTGGTTGTCGGATGGATGGGTGCTCACACCGTTACCTACTACCGATGCGGAACCAATTGGTACATCAGGGCCTATTCAGGCCACAGCGTGTCATATGTTTTGGTGGAGCCGCCAAGTAATGTGGATTTTTAGACAAGGATTCGGCCCGTTTCCGGGCTAAGATTCTTTGGTGGGCATGATTTCCCTCTGTGGGCCTGATTCGATTGCAGAACCGCCCAATCTTCAAAAGTCAAATTTCTCTCCTCAAAGTTAACTCAACCCTTTTCATTATATGCTCTTCATTTATTAACTTGGTTCGCCAGCAGATTATCGTACTGTCCCGACTAGCAAGTGCCACCAAGCCGCCAAGGGATCCTGGTGTGCGGAAAAAACATTAGATTTATCCGCATGCGACCATAGCCAAGTCGAGATAGTTCTTAGATTTTCGATAAAAAGTCTTCCGATGGCGGAACGAAACCCTGCTTCCATTTTTTCACATGCGGGAGTCCAGTACGAAAAGTTCAACCCCCCGGGAGATCCGCGGGGGGTTGAATTGGGTCATAATCTCGTCAATTCGTGCTCTTATCTACTTCAGTCAGCATTAATAGGCAGCCGGCGATCCCATCACATCCGGTGTCCGCTCATGGAGGCCGGAAAAGTCGCCGCCAATATCGGCATCTCTTATAGTTAACCCAGAATGGTTGGGAACGAACCCCGACCAAGCGGCCACCTTATCGTTGTAGGAGGAACCGGTCCCGGCCTGGACACTGGAAACCAGGACGAGCGCCATAATCATCACAAGTGCAACACTCATTATTTTCTTCATTTTCTTCTCCTTAGAATCCTTCGATTCTAAATTCGACTGTTTAACGAATTGTCAAATTAGTATGCAGATGCCGAACCC
>JBEKXG010000645.1:0-2859 GCA_049512295.1 Syntrophobacteraceae bacterium | reverse complement strand
TGAGCTGCAGGGGTTGATGCACGTATTGTCCATACTTCACACGACGAGACAATAGTCGAGGCCAGAGACGGCATAGAGGATCAGGTGGAGGCGATTGTTAAGGAATGCATGGAAGGGGCATTCAAAAAGATCATTCCGGAGGTACCGTTCGTCGCGGAAATCCGAATGGCTGAGGCTTGGGGGTGATGCTTTATCCCGGCTGAAGACATGAATATGGCAATAGCAGTACAAAAACAGTACGATGGGAACGACTGTTCGCTTCGTACTCTCCGGACTTGGTCAGAAAGCTCGAAGGTGCTCGGTAATGCGCCCCTGAATTTCAAAGTGTCACCAGACCTCATCGCGCAGACGTTCATTCCAGCCGGCTCATCCGGGTCAATCTTGACTTTTCTTGAGCCTCGATCTTAGGTTAGGGATATTCTAGAGCAACGTTCCGCGATAAAGAAATCATTGGAGTGTCGGGGTCGGAAGGAATGGATGATGAACCAGAAGAAAGTCAGAATCTTAATGGCGAAATTGGGTGAGGGCTATGAGCCTGCCATCATGAAATTAGCCATGGCATTCAGTGAAGCGGGTTTTGAGGTCATCTATACGACAATACAGGACCCTAAAGCCATTGTAACTGCAGCCCTTCAGGAATCGGCCGATCACATAGGCATTACGACTCTGCCTGGAACACAAATTGAGGACTTCGCCAAGATCTTTGAGTTGCTTGCCAAAGAAGACCTATCAGACATCCAAGTGACCGCGGGAGGGTTTTTAAACGATGAAGATATTCCGCGGATCAAAGAAATGGGGGTAGTCGAATTCTTCCCTAAAGGCACCACATATGCTGAACTCATAGAATGGAGCAAACTGCACATCAAACATACGTCCTGATCGCCTCGGGACACTTGCTGCAGTCGTCAAAGCACCCGCCGCGAAATAAGATGCGATCAAGTGCCGATATTCTCAAAAACGACACCTTTATAAATTTATCCGCCGATAAACGAAAGAAGGTGACCCGCCCGAATTCTTGTGCCATGTTCAAAGTTAGACTTCGAGTCACCACCTCTGCTGTGACCTCAGCCGCGAGTGGCCTTATACAATATAACAATCCATAGATATCTCGGCGGTAAGCCAAGAAATCTCAAGGTGCCAGAACTTCGTGGATATTAGTCGCCACTTTGAAGTTGACTCCCAGCGCGTCAAAGTGGGCCTGGCCGCAATCGATTTTTCGATTCTCAGTCTCCCGCCGTTTGTCCCGGTCACGGGTGCTCTTGCTCTCGCGGACCAGATAGAGTTTTTCACCATTTTCGGTCACAACGGCCCAGTCGGGGTTGTAATTGCCCAGTGGGGTGGGAACGACAAACCAACGCGGTAATTTACAGAAGAATTTGACATTCTCGCTGGAGTCGAGTTTTTCGGCAATCTCCCGTTCTACCTCGGAATCATAGGGTACATAATCATATGGTGTGCGGTCGCCCTTGCTCTGCACTTCGTATAAACGGGAAAGATATTCTTCGATCTCTCTTTCCTCAAAAAGCCGCATTTCGTAAACCTGACCCTCGATCTGTTCGTACTTGATGCCGTCCACAATCATTTCATGAAGCGCCCAGTTGATCAGCTTAGCGGTTTCAGTCATGAACGCCTGCGGATTAATTGTGAACTCCTTGAGACGGCCGGACTGAATGAGGATCTCCACAAGGGTGCTTCGGGTCAGTTCCGTTTCTCGTTGCAGATAGGCGAGAATATCGGGCAGGAACCGATGGGAAGTAACGAATTCAGTTCTGCTCTCCATCACCTGCAAGCCCTCCACTCCTGCTTCGGTGATACCGACGCCAGTCTTATCGATAAGAATCCTAACTGGTTGGATGGTTTCCATCTTCTTGATCTTCGCAACCGCCCGTGAGATTAGCTCTGCCGCCTTGAACTCCACCGAATAGCGGGTTTTCTTATTGATCTTCCGCCAGAGCGATTCGAATTCTTTGTTGAGTTCTACTCGCTTGTTGTATTTAAGCGTTCGGTGCTCACGGGCGTTCACTACGCGGTTCTTAAACACGTACCGCTTCATCTCATCGATGATAGGCGCACGCATCGGCTCGAACTCGGTTGGGAGTTCAAGTATAAAACCCTCCTTTTCGGGCACAAACTTGTTCGTAATGTCACCGGCTGAATCAAGGTAGCCGCCAGTGATCAAAGCGCCCCAAATTCGCTCGGAAGTTTCCTGACCAATTTCCTTCCCGGTCTTATCGTCTACCAGTTTGGCGAATGCTATCTTTTCAATACGTCCGAACTTGACCTGACAATCCCTTTCGATGTCTTCCTGAAGTCCACGGGCATATTCTTCAAAGGACTCACTGGCAATAACGGTGAGCCTGTTGATGGACTCATCAAAAATGCGCTCTCCATTCTGATTGACCGGCAGACGCAATCCTCGTCCCAAAGTCTGGCGGCGCTCACGTTCAGTTCCCATTTCCCGCAGCGTGCAAATCTGAAAGATATTCGGATTGTCCCATCCCTCTTTCAGGGCTGAATGGCTGAAAATGAACCGTAACGGCTCATCATTGGAGAGCAGGCGCTCTTTGTCTCTCATGATCAACTGATAGGTTTCATCATCGGCCTTTGTGGACCCACTCGTATCTTTCAACGCGACGACTTGACCCTTCTTTTTATCCACCGAAAAGTAACCATCGTGGAGCTGTTCGACGGAATATTGTAGAAGTCCCGCGTAAATCGGTTTCTGAGACACCCTTTGATAGGCTTCTTCAAACCACTCGGCCAGCTTGCCTTGGCGGGGATTCCCTTCCTCATCGTACCAGCGATAGTTTGCGACCTTGTCTATGAAGAAAAGTGAGAGGACTTTGATGCCTCTATCCT
>JBEKXG010000644.1:0-2868 GCA_049512295.1 Syntrophobacteraceae bacterium | reverse complement strand
TGGCTGCTCTCCATTCACGGCTTCGAGGAACAGCAGGACCGGATTTTGAACGTTCAGGGCGCATGGGACAAAATGAACCGAACCGCCCAGTTTCTCAATGAATCCGGTTGCTCCGTCCGTGTTAACTGCACTCTTACAAAGTACAATCACCAGGACCTGCCGAAGCTGGCCAGGCATTATGACCGGGAGATCGGCCCTCGCATAGTCAATTTCATAAACTTCAATCCCCATTATGAATGGGGAAGGCACGAGCAGCCGGAAATAGTCAATCGGTTGAACGAGGTTCAGGTCCGCGCCGGCGAGGTCGCCCCATGGCTGAAGCAAGCGCTGGACTATCTGAGGGAAAGGAAATACTGGGTGAATGTCCGGTATTTTCCGCTCTGCCTGCTCAAAGGCTACGAAAATCACATCTGCAACAATCCTCAGGTGATGTTCGATCCTTATGAGTGGGATTACGGCGTATTTCCCAAGACCGTCGCGGCCTTTCTGGAACATGGCAGGGAGTTCCAGAGGCGCATTAACAGCCGGGAGGAAACCTGCGCATCGTGCGGCATGATCGACGTTTGCGGAGGACTCCACGTTAACTATGCGCACCTCCACGGTTTTTCCGAACTTGACCCTTATTCCGAAACGAGCGGCTACCCATATCATTTTAAAACGGACCTTGCGGCTGACATCATAATTCCGGCGTTCAGACCCAGCGAGAGCCTGAGAAGTCTACTCTGCGAAATAGCGGAGAAAACCGTTCCGCCATATAACCTGGTTATGGTAACCAGGCAGCAGAGCGCGGCGAAGAACCGCAATGAAGGTTTGCGGGCGTCTCAAAACCCTTACGTGATCATGTGCGACGACGACATATCGGGGCTTCCCTTCGGCTGGAACAGGGACCTGATCTACAAGCTCCGGGAAAACCGGGAGCTTCTCGGGATTTCCGCGCGCCTCATGAATTCTGACGGAACCGTGGGCCGAAACTGCGTAAATCATTTCGACCTGGCTCCCACGCTTCCCGAAGTGGATATGATACCTACGGCGTGCTGCATTTTCAGAAAAACGGACCTTCGTTTTGACGAGAGGTATATCAGGGCGGGTTGGGAGGATACCGATTTTTTCCTTCAGGTGCGCCAGAAATATGGAGGCCGGTTTGCAATCGCAAATACGATCAAGGTCGTGCATATGAACGAGGAAAAAAACGATGGCGGGGCGGGAAACGAGCACAACCGCCTGCTGTTTTACTCGAAATGGAAGTTTTTGGACTCCAATGAACTCGATGGGCAAAACGAGTGCGGCCTGCCTTCCGCAAACTCAAGCGGGACCGCCGCCGCAAATCCCCCGCCCGGTCTGGGTGCGCTCTATGAATCGGTTATGCTTGACCCGGCCGACATGGACGCCTTCAAATCTTTCATTCAAGAATCTTACAGATCCCGCTGCTTCGGACTGCTCGAATCCTGCCTGAAAGAGCTTCTGAAAACCAGGGCCATGGCGAAGGAAATTTGCTACCTGCTGGCCTCCTGCCTTTTTGAACAGGCGAAATATAATGAGGCGCGCCCCGTGGCGCAGGACCTGGTCTCGCGATATCCCGGCTATGTCCCTGCGAGGCGCCTGTTGGAGCTGATCGGAACCGTCGAACAGCCGTGCGCCCTATAGTCCACAGCTCGACTCGACTGCTTCCCGCGGAGCAGGTGGATCAAATCGGAGAATGGAAAAGGATGATCGGTGCAATGGTTCCGGCGAGTTTCATAGATGAAAGTAATTTCGGAGAATCGGACAGAGGGAGAACGGAATGGAAATAACAGGTTGGGACAGCGGTTGCGAGCAGCAATCCGCTCAGAACTGGTTCGAAAAAGGTGAAGCGGCCCTTTGCGAAAAAAGGCACTCTGATGCAGCCGATTGCTTTGGCCGGGTACTCAGGGCCGATCCGTTCAACGCGAAAGCCCACTGCAGGTTGAGCAACGTATACTGGGCGCAGGGCAAAACCGAAGACTCACTCAACTCTCTCACAAGAGCGCTGGAACTGGAACCGGGGGACAGGGACACCGTGCTGGCGTGCGTGCGCGTCTTCGATGCGCTCGGGAAAAAGGACTTCTCCAGAGAGGTGCTCCAGTCGTACCTGGACAAAAATCCCCTGGACGCTGAGATCCGCTCCCGACTCGAGTCGCTCGCCAGGCCTGCAGATCAGGGTCATTCCCATGATGCAGCCGAGTTTCTCAGGCGGCACGGCGAACTTGAGTTCGAGCGCGGAAATATCGCCCATGCCGTAGCCTGCTTCGAAATGGCCGTTCGGGAGGACCCCCTGATGGCCGAGGCATACAATAATCTGGGCGTGATTTACCTCGAGAGCGGAAAGATCACCGAGGCCCTGGAAAATTTCTACAGGGCGCTGGAGCTTAAGCCCGAAGATACCGAGATTCTCGGAAACAGCGCTCGGGGGCTTGCCAGAGCAGCTCAGTTCGATGCCGCCATCGAAGTGTACAGGGAATACCTGCGCCGCTCGCCGCAAGACAGCAACGCATGGCTGGAATTTGAATCCCTGATTCGGCAGAGCGTCACGCTGGAGTGGCGTCCGGGAGGCCTCTCGGAAGAGGTGGCGGATATCTATTTACATACGGCCGAGATGCTGGGGAAAGCCGGCGACCTGACGGGCGCGGCCGAAGCCGTCGAAAGGGCGCTCAAGATCAAGCCGGCAGAGCCGGAGTCCCTTTACGTGCTTGCCTCGCTGCACTACGCCATCGGGCAGAAGGATGAAGCCGCCAGTATTCTTGACCAGGCGCTGACGATGGACCCATCGCACGCGCGTTGCTCTGAAATGCTTGGATCGTTACGAAACGGGAACGGGGCGGGAGTGTTCCAGGTGCCATATGAGTGAACCCC
>JBEKXG010000643.1:0-2874 GCA_049512295.1 Syntrophobacteraceae bacterium | reverse complement strand
GAAAATACCTGCTGAACATCGTAATCGAAGCGCTCGACTCTATATTCTAATCACCCGATCATGCGAAGGCATCATCGATCACCGTTTTGCTCACGACTCAAAACTGATTGCGCAACCCGCCGCTTCCGGAAATTTCCGGAAAACCAACACCCCGCGAGGTGTTTCATCCGGTGTTACCATGTGGACACAAATCAAGAGGAAACCTACACAGTCCTGGTGGCGTCACTGGGCGCCGTGACGTGCGCAAACGGATATCTTCAGGTCTTTAAGCTGCCCTTTCTGCACTGAGCGTCCGGGGGCCATGCCGAAAGAATCAGCTACGCCTCCACCTTTTCCTCGCCTGCTATCTGCCCCGTAAAAATCAACTCGGGTTTCTTCAGGATTATGCGGGTGTCCGGTGGAACGGATTCGGTAAGCCATACATTGCCGCCGATTATCGATCTTGCTCCTATAACGGTATTTCCGCCAAGGATCGTCGCTCCTGAATAGATGATCACATCGTCCTGGATGGTAGGATGCCGCTTCTTGTTTCTGAGCAGCTCGCCCGCATCGCGGGGGAGCGAAAGCGCCCCGAGGGTCACGCCCTGGTAGAGTCTTACGCGGTCGCCGATCTCAGTTGTTTCGCCTATGACAACGCCAGTCCCGTGATCGATAAAGAAGCTCTCTCCGATATGCGCGCCGGGGTGGATGTCGATTCCGGTCACGCTGTGGGCATATTCGGTCATGATACGTGGAAGAAAGGGAACGCTCTGTTCCCAAAGCTGGTGAGCCACTCTATATACTGATACGGCAAAAAGGCCGGGATAGCTGAAGATTATCTCATCGAAGCTCTTGGCGGCCGGATCGCCCTGGTAGGCGGCGCGCACGTCGCTTGCCAGCATGGACCGCAGCAAAGGCAGGTCCTGCATGAAATTGATTGTCGCCCTCTGGCCCAATTCATCGCAATGAACACAGGGGAGGTCGTGACGTATGCAGTCATGGCGCAGGGCCAGAGCTACCTGCTCCGACATCAGTTCGAAGAGCGCCGTTGCCTCCTGGCCGAAATAGTAGCCGAGATTGAACTTTTCCAACCGGTTCCTGATGAAGTATCCCGGATATAGCAGCCTTCTAACCCGGTCTACGATGTCCACAACGCCCTCTCTTGACGGAATCGGCTCGGGTCCCACGTGGTCGAAGCACTCCCCGTTTGCGCAGGAGTTGACCAGTTTTTCGACAACCCCGGGAATCTCCTCCCGAAAATGCCGATCCGTCTCAATTTCGGTCTTGCAATGATCGAAGATAAGTTTGTCTTCCATGGTCCTACCCCCAGCCGGCAGAGCGATTTCCGGCAAGCCAGACTAGTTTCCATCCGAAAACTGCCAGTGCCTTGTCCGGGATTTCCGGATGGACACCAGACTAGTTCGACGCCATGCGCCCGGCAATTGCGCGAGCGGTTCACTTTTCTTTTAAGACTCCCATGCAGGGAAATCACGTGCCGAGCCCAGATTGGTTCAAAAAACAAAGAGCCGGTTCGTTGATAAGCGAGCCGGCCCTCCGAGAAAAACCTTTTTCGCCGCAGTCATGCCTCCTGGCAAGCCTGAGCGCCCGTTTTCCAGTAGGGGGACATGCTCCTCAGCGTATCGATTATGGGAGGCAATTTCTCGATGACGAAATCTATTTCCTCATCGGTGTTGTACACGCTGAGACTGAACCTGATCGATCCGTGCGCCATGGTGAAGGGAACACCCATTGCCCGCAGCACGTGGGAAGGCTGCAGAGACCCCGAGGTGCAGGCCGACCCCGATGAGGCGCAAATGCCGAACTCATCCATCATGAGCAGGATGCCTTCGCCTTCAACGAATTCGAAGCTGATGTTGGTCGTGTTAGGCAGGCGATTTACCCTGTCGCCGTTTACCTTCGTATTGGCGACGGCCTTCAGGATAGTGTCTTCGAGCCTGTCCCGCAAACTCTTCACGAAGGTGTTTTCAAAATCCATCTTTTTTTGCGCAAGCTCAGCGGCAACTCCCAGCCCTATTATGCTCGGGGTGGCTTCCGTTCCGCCGCGCCTTCCGCGCTCCTGGTGTCCCCCGATGAGGAAGGGCGAGAACTTGGTGCCCTTGCGGACATAGAGCACTCCTATTCCTTTGGGCGCATGCAGCTTGTGTCCGGACAGCGAAAGCATGTCGATGGGCGTATTAGCCAGATTGATGGGAATTTTTCCGACCGCCTGAACCGCGTCGGTATGGAAAAGGATACCGCGCTCCCGGGCCATCTCCGCAGCCTTCTGTATGGGGAAAATCACCCCTGTTTCATTGTTTGCCCACATGAGGGAAACGATTGCCGTGTCCGGAGTCAGAGCCCGTCTATACTGCTCCATATCAAGCCGCCCTTCGCCATCCACCGGCACTTCAGTTACGCGGCATCCCTGCGTGGCCAGATGCGCGCAAAGCGCGCGCACCGCCGGGTGCTCGACCCTGCTGGTCACGATGTGTTTTTTGTCCGGGTAGCTTGCAAGGGCCGAACGGATAGCCGCATTGTCGCTCTCCGAGCCGCAGCTCGTAAAGACGATTTCGTCGGGAGACGCGCCCAGAAGAGCGGCAACCCGCTCACGCGCTCTCCTGACCTGCTTCATGACTTGGCCTCCAAAGGAGTGCATGCTCGAAGGATTTCCGTAGAGTTCATGGAAATATGGGAGCATCGCTTCCAGCACTTCCGGGGCCACCTGGGTCGTCGCATTATTATCCATATATACAGGTTTCACGCCGATACCTCCTCAACCACAAGTTCCGGCCAGACCAGTTCGCGCAGCTTCACCTCGACGAAATTCTTCATCGTCTGGTTGGATGCCTGGCAGGAGGCGCATGCGCCGCGCGTCGCAACCATCACGCGGTTGCC
>JBEKXG010000642.1:0-2908 GCA_049512295.1 Syntrophobacteraceae bacterium | reverse complement strand
TGAGCATCGAATGTTCTGCCACGTCAGCGAGAATTGGCGTAGTCGTCCTCTGGAAAGCCGAGCCGTCGTCGTGAACCTCATCGCCAACACACGCACAGAAAAGGGATTAACGATCCAGGCCGGGATAGACGATGCGTTCTATTCCACAGGAATTAAAATTCCCGATGAGGATATGGCAAACTTGGCAATCATTCGCGATGAGTTTCACGGCGAATGGAATTACAAAATCTTTCCAAGGAACAACCCATAGTGTTCACCTTATTTTTTCCAGCGTCCTAATTGAACAGACAAGAAAAACCAAGAAGTGAAAAAGGCTGATCTCCGCGCGCTTTGTGCCTATGCGGCGGCATTCAGAAAAGAAAGCTGGGAAGACGAGAGCCTCTTCCGGCAATTCAGGCCTGCTCGCCAGGAAGTTTTCGAAGTCCGATCTCTTGAGCTCGGAACCTCAGGCCCGTGGGCCGCCGGCGCTGTTCCTTTTATGATTGGCCAACTCAACCGAGAAGTCCAGGATTTCCGAGCTTTCGCGGTATGCGTTTGCGCAGAAGTCCCCGAGGTGCCGGGCGCTTCGCTCGAAATCCTCCATGAACCCCTTGAGGTTTCCCGAACGGTAGAATTGTTCATAGACCTCCAGACCATCCTTCAACGCGGAAAAAATCTCTTCGGAATTCGGATTCATCTGGGTAATGGCTCCATAGAGTTCCGGGCTTTGAGCGAAAATCCTCCCGACGAGGTTCATTTCGATCCGGTAGCTCGGGCTTGTGTAATCCATGGTCTTGTCTATTTCTATATCGAGTTTTCTCAAGGTCCTGCCGATGAGCATGGTCGTGAGGTGAAAAAGCACCTGGATGATGCTCATCATCCTGTCGTGTTCATCCGGGGTGCATTCCTTGACCCGGATGCCGCTCACGGTAAAAAGCTCCCGCAGCCACCGCCACTGCGCCCGGCCGATACGAACCGGACAGGCGGCAAGAGTCTGGCCGTAAAGGCTCGATACCCGGCCTCCAAACATCGGGTGAAGCCCGACGACGCAAGCGGGGGATTGGAGCATCTCCTTGACGGGGGCGACCTTCAGGCTGGTCAGGTCCATCAGGAGCTGTCCCTGCCGGGTGTGCGGAACGAGTCTCCTGATTATCTCAACGGTTTTATGCAGCGGCACGGCAAAAATGACTATATCGGATTCACTTACGGCCCGCTCGGGAGTAAGCGGGGTCTTCAGGTCGGCAACGTTGACCTGAAATCCATGCGAGTTGAAAAACTTTGAAAAAAGCCGGCCCATTTCGCCCCGCCCGCCGATTATTCCAACTATGGAGCGTTCATTCCACAGGAGGCTCGAGGTAGTTTGGCCGCAAAAGTCAGAGGCGTCCATACTTTGTTCCTTTAAACACGTGTTTTTCAAATAAACCGGCCGACCGCTTCAGCGACCCGGCGGCACTCCTCGACCATGGAGAGGAAAACCTTCGGGCGAAGAGATTGCGGACCGTCGCTCATCGCTTCCTCCGGACGCACGTGGACTTCAACCAGAAGCCCATCGGCGCCGGCCGCAATGGCTGCTCTCGAGACGGCGGGCACAAGATCGGCCCTCCCCACCGCGTGGCTCGGGTCCACGATCACCGGAAGGTGCGTGAGCTGCTTTAGAAGCGGTACCGCGCTGATATCCAGGGTGTTGCGGGTTTCGGTTTCAAACGTGCGGATTCCCCTTTCGCACAGGATCACCCTCTCATTTCCCTGCGCCATGATGTATTCGGCCGACATGAGGAATTCCTTTATAGTCGCGCAGAGGCCCCGTTTCAAAATGACCGGTTTATCGATGTTGCCGACCTCCGTAAGGAGCCTGAAATTGGCCATGTTGCGGGTACCGATCTGGACGATGTCGGCATACTTGCAAACCAGCACAGTGTCTCTCGGGTCCATCAGTTCAGTTACCACCTTCATGCCGGTCTTTTCGCGCACCGCAGCCAGAAATTTCAACCCCTTTTCACCCCAGCCCTGGAACGCATAGGGTGAAGTGCGCGGCTTGAAAGCGCCGCCGCGCAAGAAATGAACCCCGGCCGGCTCAATACTTTCGGCGATTTCCTCGAGAACTTCCCGGCTCTCGACCGCGCAGGGTCCGGCGATAATATGAATCTGAGGGCCGCCGATCTCGAAGCCGTTTATCACGACCACGCTGTTTTCAGGCTTGAATTCCCTGCTCACCAGCTTGTATGGTTTTAAGATGGGAAGCACCTTCTCCACTCCCGGAAAGGACTCCATCGGGATTTCCGAAAGAATCCGTTCATCTCCAATCGCCCCGACAATGGTCCTGTGCTCACCCTTGGAGATATGCGCCCGAAGGCTCATGTCCTCAAGGCGCCGCACTATCCTGAGCAGGTCTTCTTCCTGGTAATCCGGCCGCATTACAATGATCATGACTATCTTTCTCCATATCGAACAATCCCACGAAATCAAAAAAGCCGTGAGCGCCTCAGGTGCTCACGGCTTTAAAACAAGCCAAAACGGAATTATCAGGATCCGAGCATACCCGAAGCACCCCCCTCAGATGGGGTAAAAATAACTATAATAATAAAACCCGGTATGCATGCCCTCTCCTGTCAACTGCAGAATAGACTTCATTGCACGCAGTTTGTCAAGAGAATTCCAGGACAGAAAACCTCCAAAATGGAACTCGTCACCCGGGCGCCATCCGAAAGCATCTACACGTATTCCAATTTCTGCATCAGCGCGGATTCGTACCCGAACTCCATCGCGCTACAGCCGAAAACCCTTTCCCCGTCCCGCGTCTTCGCGCGAACGCAGACATCATCCACCTTCCCGTTGATTGCGGCAGAATCGCCGGAAAAATACAGGATCAGGTCCGGTATGCCATCGTCATTGATGTCTCTAAGACTGCGAGCGTAAATTTCCGGGTCGG
>JBEKXG010000641.1:0-2912 GCA_049512295.1 Syntrophobacteraceae bacterium | reverse complement strand
CGAGATATTCGCCCGCCCGCCCTCCATTCTGGCCAAGAACACCATTGCTTCGATGAACGCGGGAATCGTTTACGGCTATGCGGGCCTGGTCGAGGGAATCATCTCGCGAATGAAAAGGGAGGTAAACCGCCCAATATATGTGATCGCCACCGGCGGGCTGGCCCGGCTGATCGCAAGCGAATGCACCCTCATCGACGCGGTTGACGATTACCTCACCCTCAACGGCCTGAGAATAATTTTCGACCGGAATAAAAAGCCGGCGTGATCTTCACATGAGCGATAAACCAGGATACCAAAGCCTCGGCCCGGGAAGCCGTGTCGCGCTCGTGGCGCCGGCGAGCCCATTCGAAGCCGATCTGTACGAAAAGGGCGCGCAAACCCTCCGGTCAGCCGGATATGAGGTAGTTCCCGGAAAGAATATTTTCAAAAAGGACGGCTATCTTGCCGGAACGGACGTGGAGCGCCTCCAGGACTTGACTGAAGCCGTTCTCGACCCGAAGATCGAGGCGATCATCTGCATACGGGGCGGATACGGCAGCGGGCGGCTCCTCCCCCTGATTCCGTTCTCCAGCTTCCGCAGGAACCCGAAACTTTTCATCGGGCACAGCGACATCACATTTTTGCATCTTGGGCTGATGAGCAAAGCAGGCTGGACCACTTTCCTCGGTCCGAACCTCACCTCCATGAGCGAGGCGCCGGAAAGGGCCGAAAGCGTCCTTAGAGTTTTGTCCGGCGAGGCTTCATACCAATGGGCACTCGATCCGGGGCAGGTCCTCAGGCCCGGCGCCGCCGAAGGCCGCGTCCTGGGGGGAAACCTGAGCTGCCTTGCCCACCTGGTTGGAACACCTTATATGCCGGATATGACCGGCGCGCTGCTGCTGATCGAAGACTGCAGAGAAGCCCTCTACCGGCTCGACCGGATGATGAATCACCTAAAGCTCGCCGGCATGCTGCCTCTGCTCGGCGCAATTCTGCTGGGAGAGTTTACGGGCTGTGCTGAAAACAACGATATTTCCCGGATGGTAATGGATCATGCGAGCGGATATGACTTTCCTGTCGTGCACGGCCTGCCCTTCGGCCATGGCAGCCGCAATGAGGTGATTGCTTTGGGCGCGCCCTTTGTGCTGGATACCAATGAACGTTTGCTCAAAATACTCAAAGCTCCCGTTGCACGCTGATTCCGAATCAACGAGCTGTTTCTCTATGCGCCTGTTAAGCATTGCTGGAAAATCCCGCCTGGATGCCGAATTCAAAGCGGCCATTTGTCGAGGCGCCTTTTCCGGGGCTTCTCTTCTCGTTTCACAGGGCCGGGCGCCGATTTTTGAGCGGACGTGGGGGAGCGTGGAATCGGACGGCGCTGCTCTAACCCCGTCCACTCGCTTCGACCTGGCTTCTTTGACAAAGCCCCTGGTTACCGCACCCCTTTGCATGGCTGCAATTCAGCGCGGGCTTCTCGGCATCGACGATCCCATTTCCCGGTTCTTTCCGGGTTCCGTGCCCGGGGACAAAGAGGGGATAACGGTAAGAAGCCTGCTCTCTCACTCGTCCGGTTTTCCGGCATACGAACCTTTTTATCTGGAACTGGTCAAACTGCCTCCTGAAGCCAGACGGAACGCGCTTGCGTCAATGATTCTGCAAACGGCCCTGGATACTCCTCCCGGCAAAACCTCCAATTACAGCGACCCGGGTTTCATGCTGCTGGGACTGATTCTAGAGAGGCAAATGGGTGCCCGGCTGGACAGTCTCGCCCGGGATTTTCTGTTCGATCGGCTTGGAATAGATGAACTCCATTTTTGCCCTACGCCCGCCGTCCCCCGATCAGGACCACTTCGGGGGCAGGCTCTCAGCCCTCCGTCCCCCGATCAGGACCACTTCGGGGGCAGGCTCTCCGTTCCCGGCTACGCGGCCACCCAGCTCTGTCCCTGGAGAAAGCGGCTTCTTTTCGGCGAAGTGGATGATGAAAACGCATGGACCCTGAACGGAGTGGCGGGGCACGCCGGGCTTTTCGGGACAGCCCGGGGGGTCTTTAAGCTGCTTTGCTTCCTGTGGAACATTTATGAGGGTGATGCAGCGGACGCCTCGCCGCCTGCCTGCGGTCCCGTCCCCCATCCTGCAGCCGCTGCCGACGGCGGCGCCGTGCCCAAGATATCGAGGCTCCGCGAGGCGCGGCGGTCCCACCGCCCGCTCTGGCCCCGGGACCTCGTGCGGCTTTTCTGGACCCGGACCGAAGTCGCCGAAGGTTTGAGCGACTGGTGTTTGGGTTACGACACCCCGAGCCGAAAGGGTTATTCAAGCGCCGGGCGGCACTTTTCCCGCAACACAATCGGGCACCTCGGATTTACCGGGGTCTCCTTCTGGTTGGATCTGGAAAAGCGGGTCCTGGTAATTCTTCTTACCAATCGTGTTCATCCAACACGGCAAAACGATGAGATCAGGCGGTTAAGGCCGGTCTTTCACGATATCATCATGGAAGCGCTCGGATATGGAAACTGACGGAATCAAGAAAATATACCTGGTGGGGATTGGCGGGATCGCCATGGGGACCCTGGCGACGATGCTTAGACAGAGCGGCTTTGAGGTGGCCGGATCTGACCGGAACCTCTATCCTCCAATGAGTACGCATCTGCGGACCCAGGGCATTCCGTTCTTTGAGGGATTCTCGGCGGAAAACCCTCAAAAGTTCGCTCCCGATCTGTTTATCATTGGCAACGTCATACGGCGGGAAAATCCTGAAGCACAATTCATCATAGCGCAGGACCGGCCCTATCTGTCGATGCCCCAGGCGATTTCCAGGCTTTTTCTCCCCGGGCGAAGGAGCATGGTTGTAACCGGGACCCATGGAAAGAGCACGATTTCATCTCTTCTCGCATGGGTTCTCGAACGGGGCGGAAAAGACCCCGGGGCCTTTATCG
>JBEKXG010000640.1:0-5073 GCA_049512295.1 Syntrophobacteraceae bacterium | reverse complement strand
GACTGGGGAGAATTCCCGTTTAAAGGACCTGCCATACTTTTTTTTGTACCGGTTCATCATGGCGCTGAATTCGTCGCGCGGAATTCCGAACGACATCCCCCAGGACTGGATAAAACGCCGGTAGTTGTCCCAGGCGAACCATGCTTCACCGGTTTCCGCAATCAGGCCTTCGACTATTCGTTCATTGATTCCCACGTTTAAAAACGTGTTCATCATTCCGGGCATTGAAACCGCCGAACCGCTTCGCACAGAGAAAAGAAGGGCGTTGCCGGGCTCGCCGAATTTGCGGTCCGTTTCGACCTCCACTTGCGCCACCATTTCCAGCACCCGTCCTTCGAAATCCTCCCTGGACTGCCAGAAGCTCTCTATCACAGGCTTGCACCGGAAATACTCAGTAGTTATGACGAACCCCGGCGGCACGTTGATTCCCATCGAACGGAGATTGGCCAATATGTGCCCCTTGCTCCCCATGTATATGGAATCGAGCGTATCCCTGTTCGGATGATAAAGATGGGTGACGGTCCTCTCGGGGTCATAGCTCAGGAGCAGGTCCAGATTATGGACGCTCAGCCCCTCGCGCTGCGTCGCCAGCGTGGTCAGGATGCTGGCAATAAAGTGGTCGAAATACTGCAGCCCGAAAGTCCTGGCGATGATGTCGCGAAGAAAGCTCTCCGAGACTCTCTGGATTCTTTCGGCCGCGACTTCACTGTCTCTTTGATATCTCTGAATGAGTTTTTCGGGTCCGAGCTGCTTGATTATAAGCTCGAGGGTTTCATCATGAACCGAATCGTAATGGGTCTGAATTATCTGCTTTATCGCTTCCGAAAAACCTCTGAAGATGTCCATGTACTGTGAATGCGAGAACCGGGGGACCTCGAGGGCTTTCATAAAGAGCTCCTTTTGTCCCTCGAGCCTGCTCGATGTTATCCCGTCAATCTCCAGGGCTTTCATGAAAAGCGGAATGAAACGGGCGATCCGGTGAAAGGTGGCCCTGGTGATGAAGCTCAGGTTGATTGAAAAGATGATCTCCTCGAATATCACGTTAGCGAGGTTTTCCAGCCGAAAGGTCAGCCCGAGGGCATCGAAGCGCGGTTCGTTATAAGACCCATACATCGAGGGTATGTCTACAGCGATATGGCGCTTGTAGTAAATGTTTTCCATTATTTTCAGTTCGCCGGGGGTCAGGATGACTTCCTTGAGCTCACCGAGATAATCCAGCACGGCGTTAAGCAAGTGGTATCTGTCACTGTTATTTAGGGCATCGAACAGTTTCCCCGGATCGGGCAGGCCAATGGTTTTTGCGCGCTGGAGGTGAACGTGGATGTCCTTGAAGCTCAGGGCATATTTCTCGTGGAGAAGCTGATAGAACTGGATCACGAGAAAAGCGCGCGAGCGCTCCGTTTCGGGAACGCCGGGGACCTGGCTTATCAGAGCTTTGGCCTCATCTTCGGACAGATCGAGCAGGTCCTGAACGTGGTTGATCGTCCTGGCGTTGAAAATGTATTCGAAGATCCTGTGGATGTCATCAACCATCGGTCCGGATTCAGGGATGTCGGAATAGACCTCCTTTGGAATCAGCTTTTCCAGGCGCCTTTTGTCCATTGTCCGCCAGTATTCGATTATCCCCTGTATGAAAGATACGATGACGTTGTTGCTTTCTACGTGGCTTTGCTTTCTCAAAAAGTGGATAAGCTTGTCGCTCCTGCCGGTGATTTCGTCCACGTCGGTGGAGACTTGCCTGAGCAGTCCCTCGGCCCCGATCTGGCTGAAATAGACAGGGAAGAGCTTTGCGAGTTGCTTTACCAGGTTGTAAACGGGTCGAATGGGGGCGTTGAGCAACTGGGAAACGTCCCTCTGGAAAAGGTCCGTGTCCCGAACGAAAATCCCGCCCAAAGACAGGTTCACTATGAGGGCGGAAAGAAGTGCCCGCGAGTGCAGCGGGTGAGCTTTTATTATATCGAGCCAGACTCTCACGTTTGGAAGATGGGCCGGGTTTACGGATATCTGCCACTGGCTGCTTACCTGGCCGAGCATCGGGGGTTGAAACCCCAACCTTATGATTCGCCTCAAGAAGAAATCGGTCAACGGCCTGTGGTCTGTTGCCATAATCTCCAGGCCCATCGTGCGGATGATCTGGAGCGCCGACTGTGGATAGTTTTGAAGCGAAATCTCCAGGACCTTCAATATGCGATCGAGCAGCGCTTCCAGTTGATCTCTGGATTCCTGCCGTATCCACCTGCCAATCTCGAAATTTACTTCCCGGAGCACATCCTCCTGAATGGCCTCGAGTCCCTTTACTTCCAATATCTTAAGCCGTATGAGCATGCTGATGTGACCGGCCTGGGAGAATTTCTCTCCTTTTTCTGCGATCTTTTGAGGCAAATGAAAATAGATCTGAATGAGATCGTGGAAGTCGGTCATGCCGGTCAGCATTTCAACAGCTCTGCGATGATCGGGCTCGGGAACAACTTCGGTCTCGAAGACTTGCAGCCGTTTGTGCAAAAAGTCGTGGCTGAGGGGCATACACTCTTCCAACCAGGACTCCGCCGGGCAGAGTTTCTCTCCCTGCTGATCCAGCCACGTACACGGGTCCTCCCTGTTCAGCCAGAAATTATACGTACTCCTGAAAAACCTCTCCAGAAACGCTCTAAGTTCGACAAACGAGGAGCCGTTCTCCCATATTTTGAGCAACCTGGCCGCAATGCGTTTCGGAGGATAAAAACTGCGCATGAGGAACTCAATGGGAGCCTCGGGCAGTTTTGAGAGTTCCTGGAAAAAGTGCCTCAGAATGCCCTGATGGCATGAGGTATTCTTTTCGAAAATCTCTTCGATACCTGTGGGGCAGATTTCGCCCGGAGCCGGTTTTGCAAGTTCTTCAGGCCAGGCTTCGGATTTCGAACCGCTCGGACTCTCTTAAGGCATTCAGAAGAATTTTCGAGAGCAGATATATCACAATGCCGCTCAGCGGGCTGTTTCGATAGAGGCGCAAATTGCCGATGGCATACCTTTGTGTCTCCTGCACGACAAAATGCCAGTTCCTGTACCCGTGATGGTATTCCAAAAGAAGCTCCCGAGCCTGCTTTTCCTTGCCGGCATATCCTTTAACCGCATCCTCCAGGGCCTGAAAAGACTGTGGTATAACTACCCTGATATTTGTCAGGTCAAGGTTTCTGGTTAAAGCATCTGATTGAAACTGGTCAAAGGGCATGCGGAAAGTTCCCTCGTAAGATAGACTTGAACACTACACACAACTACGTGAGGCTCGCGCGCAACCGGTGAAATTATATCACGCATAGTCGAAAAATAGTTGCCGGTTGAAGCCGGACAGCGCCGGAAATGATTTACGATAGCCCCGTTCTTTTTAGGCAGACACGCGGACGCGGAAACATGGAGACGCGGTGACGAAACCATCTCCCCCTCACCCCCCCACCGCTTCCCGGCCAATGATTTCAAGTTCCATCAGAATAGCCGTTTCCTTCTGCGCTCCGTAGTAATTGGGCCGCTCTCCGATTACTCTGAAACCGAAAGTCTCATAGAGTTCCCGGGCCGCAATATTGCTCTTTCGAACCTCGAGTGTGACGTATCCGGCATTTTGCTCCCGTGCCGATCGAATCGCGATTTCAATCAACTTTCGAGCGATCCCCTGCCGCCTCATGGCCTTGCGCACGGCAATATTAAGGATTTGAATCTCGCCTGCCACCGACCAGAAGCATATGTATCCCGCAATATCCTGAAAGGGCGGACCGGAGGCGGCCCCTGTCGCCGGCCGCGCCACCAGCAGGCGCGAACAGGCCCGGTCAATTTCCTCCAAAAAGGCCTTCTCTGTCCAAGGCTCCGGCTGGCTATCGTTTTCGATTTCCAGGATTGAGGGAATGTCGGATTCTACCAGAGGTGAAACAGTAATTTCGAGGCCCAATTTTTATCCACTAAGGCAAAGACGCTGTTTTCACCGAGCGGGAAAGCACCTCGCTCGCGAGAGATATATGCCGCTGCCCGTACTCTTTCACCAGCGAAGCGGCTTCACTCAAACTGTGCCCGGTCCGGCACCCGGCAAGCTTGATCAGCATGGGGAGATTCATGCCGCAGACAACCTCCACACCCGGTCCCTGGAAAGACAAGCTGATATTTGCCGGTGTGCCGCCGAAAAGATCGGTCAGAATAAGAACTCCCTTTCCCTGGTCCACCTCTTTTATGGAATCCCCCAGGAGTTTGATCAATTCATCGACTGCCTGAGCCGGTTTGAAGCAGATGGCCTTGCAGTTCTGAAGGGGACCGACGATCATCTCGGCCGCAGCGAGCATCTCTTCTGCCAGCCTGCTGTGAGATGTGGCTACAACTCCTATAAGCTCTGTTTCGACTACCCGGCCCAATTCAACCCTCTCATTCCAGATTGATATCTCTATGAAATACACTTACATAGTAACAATCTTGCTTCAACCTGTCGGCAATTGTCTCAGCGATGACAACCGAACGGTGCCGACCTCCGGTGCATCCGAGAGCTATCGTGAGATAGCGCTTCCCTTCCTGAACGTAGGAAGGCAAAATCTTGAGAAGCAGCGAGCTATAATCTGAGAGAAACTCCTGCACGGCGGGCCGCTCCAACACCCACGAACGGACCTCGGCTGTGCTGCCATCCAGATTCTTCAGACTTTCAATGAAGTACGGGTTCGGAAGAAACCTCACGTCCATCACCAAATCGGCTTCAAGCGGAACGCCGTATTTGTATCCGAAGGAAAGTATCTGTACGCTGAGCTGTTCGTCTTCCCCGGTGTAGGAAAAAAGCCTTGTGATCAGCCGCTTCAGTTCATGGACCGAAAGAGTTCCCGTGTCGATGATCCTGGTGGCTCGGCCGCGAAGCGCTCGCAACTGTTCACGCTCAAGATTGATCGCCGGTAGCAACTGATGCCCGGAAGGCGCCGCGGGGTGGATCCTTCGCGTCTGGCTGTATCGTCGCTGGAGTATTTCATCGTCGGCTTCGAGAAAAATGATTTCGAACCTGTACCCGGCATCTTCCAGGCTCGAAAATATCTGGTTGTAGTTCTGGAGGAACTTACGCTCCCTGATGTCTATCCC
>JBEKXG010000639.1:0-2930 GCA_049512295.1 Syntrophobacteraceae bacterium | reverse complement strand
CGCTTATAGGCCTTATACTGCTCGTCATGACCTTCGTGCTGGGGTTTTTCATGATTAGCACGATGCCTTACAATAGTTTCAAAGAAGTTGAATTCATAATGGCCAGGCCCTCCTTCGTCATGTTCGGCGTAATAGTTCTTGTAACCGTTGTCGCGGTGACTCCCGCCTTTATGCTCTTTTCCCTCCTGGGAATCTACACGGCTTCAGGTCCGGTAAGATGGGCCGCCTGGAAGATCCAGGGAAAAAAAGGGTTTCAGGAAGGCCTGCCCGTCCAGCCGGCGCCAGCAACGCCAACACCTGAAATCATCGCGGCGGAAGAGCAGCCAGCCTCGGAACTCGGGAAACCGGACGAAAATATCCAGGATTAAAGGTAGAATTCAATGCCCAAGACTATCAGTGAAAAGATTTTAGCGGACCACGCCGGGAAGGCGGAGGTTTTCCCGGAAGAACTCGTGGAAGTAAGAATCGATTTCGCGCTTGGAAACGATATAACGGCTCCGCTCGCCATTGAAGCCTTCAGGCGCGCGGGGGCCAAAAAGGTATTCGACCGGGAGCGCATCGGCCTTGTTCCAGACCATTTCGTCCCGAACAAGGATATCGCTTCTGCCATCCAGGCGCGAATGCTGCGCGAATTTGCAAAAGAGTTCGACCTCCCGTACTATTTCGAAGTAGGGCGCATGGGGGTCGAACACGCACTTTTGCCCGAGCAGGGGCTCGTTCTGCCCGGAGACGTCGTAATCGGGGCTGACAGCCACACCTGCACCTACGGCGCGCTTGGCGCCTTCGCAACCGGAGTGGGAAGCACCGATCTGGCTGCTGCCATGATAACGGGCCGAATCTGGTTCAAGGTGCCGCCGTCCATGAAGTTTGTCTTCAGTGGAAAACTCCGGCCCTGGGTGGGAGGCAAGGACCTGATCCTGTACACTATCGGACAGGTCGGCGTGGACGGCGCAAGATACCGGGCAATGGAGTTCGTGGGCGAGGTCATCGATTCTCTACCCATGGCCGATCGATTTTCGATGTGCAACATGGCTATCGAAGCGGGCGCCAAGGTCGGAATCATAACGCCCGACTCAATCACGAAAGACTATGTAAGCGACCGCGCAAAACGGCCCTTCAAATTCTACCGCAGCGACCCGGAAGCGGTCTACGAGGCCGTATATGAATGGGATATCTCGAAACTTGAGCCGGTCGTGGCCCTGCCTCATTCGCCGCAGAACGTGAAGCAGGTCACCGAAATAGCGCATACCCCCATCGACCAGGTGGTGATAGGCTCGTGCACCAACGGCCGCCTCGAGGATCTGAGGGTGGCCGCGCAGGTGATGCAGGGCAGAAAGGTTGCGCGAGGGGTCCGCTGCATGGTTATCCCCGCGACTCAGCAGATATACCTGGAAGCGATGGAAGAAGGACTGCTCGAAATCTTCATAGAGGCGGAAGCGGCTGTAAGCACTCCGACCTGCGGCCCCTGCCTCGGCGGGCACATGGGAATCCTGGCGCCGGGAGAATCTGCCGTGGCGACCACTAACCGCAACTTCGTCGGGCGAATGGGGCACGTGGAAAGCAAGGTCTATCTCAGCAATCCGGCGGTTGCCGCCGCCTCGGCCATTCTCGGGCGTATCGCGCATCCTGAAGAGGTGTTGAGCTGATGAAACTTAAGGGAAAAACATGGAAGTTCGGAAATGACGTCGATACGGACGCCATCATACCGGCGCGCTACCTGAACACGACCGATGCAAAAGAGCTTGCCGCGCACTGCATGGAAGACGTAGATCCGGAGTTCGCCTCCAGGGTTAAGCCGGGAGATATTATCGCAGCGGGAAAAAATTTCGGCTGCGGGTCCTCGAGGGAGCACGCCCCGATAGCCATAAAGGCCGCCGGGGTCGGCTGCGTTGTCGCGCACAGCTTTGCTCGAATCTTCTATCGCAATGCCTTCAATATGGGTCTGCCGATCCTGGAATGCCCCGAAGGCGCCGAGCGCATCCAAACGGGGGATGAACTGGAAATCGATCTCGATTCCGGCGTTATCGAGAATCATACCAGGAAGGAAACATACCGGGCACAGCCCATCGCGCCTTTCATGCAGAAACTCATAGAGGCCGGGGGCCTCATCGAATATGTCATGGCTGATTCTGGAACTTAAACGAGAGCAGGTGTCAAGTGGCGAAAAAATATCGCATAGCGGTTATTCCAGGAGATGGCACAGGTCCCGAGGTAATTCGGGAAGCCCTCAGGGCGTTGGACGCCGCATCGCAAAAAGCGGGGTTTTCAACCGAAAAGGTCCACTTCGATCTGGGGGGCGAGCGCTACCTGAGGACCGGGGAGGTTTTGCCCGACGGGACCATTGACGATCTGAGAAAGTTCGACGCCATCCTTCTCGGAGCAATAGGGCACCCGGATGTAAAACCGGGGATACTTGAAAAGGGTCTTTTGCTGGAACTGCGCTTCAAGCTCGACCAGTACGTTAATCTCAGGCCCGTTATACTCTATGAAGGAGTGGAAACGCCGCTCAGGGACAAAGGGCCGGAGGACATAAATTTCGTTGTCGTCCGGGAAAATACCGAGGGCCTTTACGCGGGAGCGGGCGGGTTTCTGCGCAAGGGAACCCCCCAGGAGGTCGCCGTGCAGGAATCGGTAAACACCCGGTTTGGCGCCGAGCGCTGCATCCGGTTCGCTTTCGACTTCTGCCGCAAGCGCAACTACCGCAATAAACTGACCCTGTGCGGCAAGACCAACGTGCTCACCTATGCCTTCGACCTCTGGAAGCGCGCATTCGATGAGGCGGCCAAAGAATATCCGGACGTGCAGACCGACTACGCCCATGTTGACGCCATCTGTATGTGGATGGTCAAAAACCCTGAATGGTTCGATGTGATCGTAACCGACAATATGTTCGGGGATATCATAACCGACCTCGGCGCGATGATTCAGGG
>JBEKXG010000638.1:0-4006 GCA_049512295.1 Syntrophobacteraceae bacterium | reverse complement strand
GGATCAGATCAAGTTCCCGCAGTTTTTCAAGGAACTGGTCGGGAGATTGTTCAATGGACGTAATTTCTTTAAGGATCTCTGCGTAAAACACCCTCCCGATCACTGAAGCTTCCTGCAGAAGCTCCTTTGCCCCCGGTTCCAGGCGATCCAGCCTGGAGTTGATGACTCCCTGTATGGTGGCAGGCAAAGCCCTTCCGTTGACGGACCCGTCGAAATGCCATTGCCCACCGCGGTATACGAGCAGCTCAGATTCGACAAGCGAGTTTATAACTTCTTCCAGATAAAAGGGATTGCCCCCCACTTTTTCATCGATGAATCGCTGAAGGGATGCTGGAAAAAGGTCGGTTCCCAGCAATGAGCGGATCATAAGCTGGACCTCAGGTGGTGATAACTCCGTAATGAGCATCTCCGAAAAAGGCATCCTCTTTCCCTGGAGCTGTTGTCCGTGGAAAAGAGTGAGGGGAGGCCGGTAGGTGCACAAGAAGAGTATAGGGTTGTTCAGCCTGGCCACAAGAAAAGGGAACAGTTCCAATGAGGACGGGTCGGCCCAATGAAGGTCTTCCAGAATAATGATGGTTGGTGCGCTGCGGATCAAACCGGAGAAAAAAGTCAGGATGGCCCTGTGCAGATGGGTTTTGAATGCGTCAGGGTTGATGTCCCCGAACCAGAGGTGGCGAATCGACAAGATCTCCCACAGATAAGGGAGCACCTCAGCAGCACCGGCCAAAATCGCCCTGGTCCTGTTCTCTACCTTTTCCGCGGCTTTCTCGGGAGAGTCGATTGCTTCCACCTTAAAGATCTGTCTGAGTAGATCGGCGACGGGGAAGTACGCGATATTTTGAGAGTAAGCATAGGCACTGCCTTCATACCATTGCACGCAATCAGGGTTCAGAGCCGATTTGAACTCCTCGATGAGCCTGCTCTTGCCCGTCCCGGCCTCACCGCATATGGCGATTACCGATCCCTTTCCGGCAAGGAGGTCTTGCATTCCCTCTTCCAGTCTCGCCATTTCCGTTCGGCGCCCGACCAGACCCGCTCTCAAACCCGAGACTCTGTGTGTCTTGCTTGGCGTTTCCTTTGCGCTTAACAGCCTGTAGACTAATACAGGCTTCACCCTGCCCTTGACTATGGCTGGATCGAGCCGTTCAAAGAAAAAGAAACCTTCGGTCTGTGAGTATGTAAGATGTCCGACGAGCGTCTCACCACCTCTGGCAAGGCCGCACAACCAGGACGCAACATTGAGCGTGTCGCCCGACACGTGGTGCAATCCATCCTCGGGCCGAATTCCTCCTGTTATCACTAGACCGGTATTTATGCCGACGTGAACTGATAAAGGCCCCCCTGCTTTGTCCTGAAACTCGTCACTTAGTTTCACCATGGCATGATGGATTTCGATAGCTGCCCTTATCGATCTGACAGGGTCATCCTCATGGCAGGTCGGGACCCCAAAGAGAGCCAATACGGCATCTCCTGCGAATTTCTCTATAAATCCTTCATATTTTGTGAGAATTCTGGCTATTTCCGCGAAGAACCGATTCATTATGTCCTTCGCTTCTTCGGGGTCAAGTCGCTCTGATAATGCAGTGTAGCCCGAAACGTCAGCGAAAAGGGCTGTAACGTGTTTGCGTTCGCCTGTGGCCTTTGCGGATTTTCCCGGGGATTTCCCTTCCCCCGTGAGGTCAAAGCCGCATTCGACACAGAACACCTTATTCAGGGGGGAAATGGCTCCGCACTCCGGGCAGGTCATGTGCAGTCGAGTGCCGCATGCCAGACAGAATTGTTGTTTTTCATCACAGGCACTGCGGCACTTCCAGCAGTTCATATCGATTTCCTTCGAAATTAGATATATAAAAAAACTTTTAATGCTCGAAGGTAAAATTGTAAAGCAACATATTTTTCAAGCCCGCAGGTCTGATCCAATTGAGGCGGCGGGAGGTTTCCGTCAATGGCTTTCGGAACTGTCCGGATCGGGAATTCCACCGTTCCTGCGGTGAATTCTCGGAAACACACCACCCGTTCTTCCTGACCGGTTCAGCCTATTTTGTATATCCCGTCAACCTCTGGAAAAGGATACAAAAACAGCTCCGTTTCAGCTTGGTATGAACATGAAAAGGACAGTTTTTGCCGCAAGTGATGCCATTGATGGATTGACAACTCTTGACTTGACTTGCCGGTGAAAATGTGCATCTAGTATCGGCGGGCGCACATTCTTCTGCGTTTCTTTCGCTGTCGCATTCTCTCATTCAATCAGGACTTCATAAACACCAACCGTCTCTCAAGACCATGTCCATGCTGTAGAAAATGCTGTGCCGGTGAAAAAAGGTGCCACAGGGACCAATTCATAGGATACGGATGTTAAGAGAACTCAGGGGGTTAGACAGGCAAGAGGAACGTGTAAGGGAAATCTTGATCTGTCCGCTCCTATCCGAATCGCATTCTGAATATGTCCGGGATCGGCAACAGGACGAGGAAAGGAGAAGGCAATGGCAAATGTGACTCTAGCTGATACAGGATTGAAGGCTTATACACTCGATAGCCTGCCCCGCCTCAAAGTACTGCGCGAGGAATACTTCAACCGAAAACCGGAGATTTGTATAGAACGCGCAAAGTATGTTACGGAATACCTTCGCGATATGGATGATCCGGCAGACGGACCCGAGTTGCGCCAGGCTAAAAAGGTCGCACATTTTCTTCGTAACAAGACCCCGGTCTTTCACGACTGCAACCTGCTTGCCGGCAGCACGACCACAAAGGCCCTGGGCGCTCCACTCTTTCCTGAATTTGTTGCGCTCACGCTCTGGCCGGAACTGGAAACGGTAAGCACCCGTGAAAAGATGCCTTAACCTTTTCGAGCAAATCGTCTTCTTTATTGCCAGCAAGGCGGCGACTCTTTCGCACACGGTGCCGAGTTATTCTCTCATGCTCGAAAAAGGCCTTCTCGGAATTTGCCGGGAGGTTGAAGAAAAAATGGGGAAGCTCGCAGAACCGGGCGCAAATGGCGAAAACAGGGAGAAAACGGCTTTCTACCAGGCCGTGCGCATCGCACTGGAAGGGCTGATGGATTATGCGAACCGCCTGGCCGAGCATGCGCATGCCCTCGCAATGTTGCAGGAGGACGAATCTGCAAGAAGGGAACTGCTTGACATGGCTGCCGTTTGCAGCCGTGTTCCGGCCCACCCTGCCATGACTTTCAGGGAGGCGGTAAACGCCGTCTGGATAAGCCAGATCGGAATTCACGCGGAAAACATAAACATGGCGATCAGCCCCGGCCGATTGGACCAGGTCCTGTACCCCTATTATCGAAAGGACGTGGACGAGGGCAGGCTGGAGTTGGCCGAAGCGCTCGAACTGGTCGGATGTCTTTGGTTCAAACTGTCGGATAACGTCGTAATGGTCCCAGAGAGTTCCGAGGAAATGTTCGGCGGATCGGGAACGTCGCCCGCAGTCACTCTGGGAGGTGTTGACCGCCTTGGTGAAGACAGTGTGAATGACCTCACCTATATCATGCTTAAAGCGACCGAACTCCTGTGCATTCGCGACCCTAACGTAAATGCTCGCTACTACTACGGCAAGAACCCTCCAAAATATCTGGACCGCGTTTCAGAGGTGATAATCGATACCAAGGCAGTTCCTGCAATTTATAACGATGTTGCCAATATCGCTGCACTGGAAGGACAACGACTGGAGACCGGGGACGCAAGAGATTATGCGATAATCGGTTGCGTCGAACCAGCCAGCAGCGGCAGAGACTATGCCGCAAGCAGTTCCATCTTGCTGAATCTGGTCTCGGCCATGGAGATGGCATTGTTTAGCGGCAAACGCCCGATCACCGGGGACGATCAGATCGGCCCTGCAACTCCGGACCTTGCAAGCACAAAACTGAACAGTTTTGAGGAGTTCTGGAACATATTCACGACGCAGTTGGATTGGTTGATCGGGCAGGCCATCCAGATGAACGAATGTTTGGGTAAGGTACACCAGGACGAGATGCCTTCACCTTTGCTTT
>JBEKXG010000637.1:0-2942 GCA_049512295.1 Syntrophobacteraceae bacterium | reverse complement strand
GCTGTGCTGCGGTACGCCGGTCCAAAATATCTTCATGGTCGGACATTCCTCGCACGGTTTGTTCTCCCCTTTGAGTACCTCATAGCAGGTCAGACCTTCAGGATTGCCGAACATGTCGCGGAAAACCCGGTTGGCGTAACGTATCGTGTAGTCCGGCATCTGCACGAATACAAAGGCGGGAAGTCCCTCGAGCAGAGAAAAAAGATTCTTTTCGCTCAGGGTCAGGTTTCGAGAAATCAGATCGAACGGCGCAAATATCCCGGCCTTGATGAAAACCCGGTACATCAAATATACTGCGATCAGTATCAGGAAATGGCCGGCCACGTTCGTGGGCCATAAGAAACTTGTGTAAAGGGCAAATGCAAATTCCGCAAGTGAAGAGAGCGCTAACGAGGCCACCAGCGTCCAGAAGGCCTCAAACTCGAATGCGGCCCTTTTGAGTGACAAAGTGAATATTGATGCAAGGAAAAACAGGATTATTACGTATTCACTTGTTTTCGCGAAGCCGGTCGGTCCCGTTCCTTCGATGAAGCAAGCGGGAAAATTGTGCCAGTAAAGGGCAGAAAGCAGCAACCCGGCCGAAACCACCGAGAATGAGGCAAGGATAAGACCGGTTTTGAGTTTTCTGTCCAGGAGCAACGGGGCGATTACGAGTGCGGCTGACTGCAGGGAGCGGGCAATTATCCAGAGTTGAGCGGACGGGTCGAGGTCCCCGGTGAAAACACCCATGCCTTTATATAAGAGAATGTCCAGCAGGTCGGTCAAGCCGACGAAAAGGTAAGCAATCCCGATAAATGAAAGATAGGCGTTGCGGACAATGTGCCGTGAATTCCAGGATGTGACGAAAATGCCCCATACGGCTACAACCGTGAATATTCCGATGAGGGTATGGAAGATATAATAATCCTTGACCGCAACCCAGAGCAGGCCGGCCAGCAGGAGGACCCCTAAAATGACGGTTTGCCTGTCTGGCAGGATGCCCGAACCGAACATAGGTTTCCCCTGGCTCGAGTAATTTGCGGGAGACGCTTCTGGAACTGATGAAACAGCCCTTTTGCCGGAATATATGATAAATTGGCGCTGATTCGTTTTTAACTGTGGGTTTCTCATTTGATAGAGTGCTGGAATAACGTTGTCAAGCTAATAATCTTGAATGGAATAGATGATTGATAATTCTGGGAATTGAGACTTCTTGCGATGAAACGGCCGCAGCCGTCGTCAGGGACGGGAAAGATATCTTGTCCGGCGTGGTTGCGAGCCAGGTTGCGATTCACGGCCCTTATGGGGGAGTAGTCCCTGAACTGGCGTCCAGGAAGCACCTGGAGTATATTATTCCAGTAATCGAAAGCGCGCTGGAAAAAGCCGGCGTTACAGGGGAGGATCTCGACGCGCTTGCAGTTACACAGGGCCCGGGGCTTGTGGGGGCGCTGCTGGTCGGTTTGAGCGCCGCAAAGGCGATGGCTTACGCTCTCGGCAAGCCGCTTATCGCGGTAAATCACCTCGAAGGACATATCCAGGCTGCTTTCCTTTCCGGCGGCATACCGGAGAACCCCTTTATCTGCCTCGTCGTCTCCGGAGGCCATACGGCTCTTTACAGGGTGGATCGGGACGGCGGCAGCCGGCTCCTGGGAGCTACCAGGGATGACGCGGCGGGAGAGGCGTTCGATAAAATTGCAAAGCTGCTCGACTTAGGCTACCCCGGCGGTATCGTGATCGACAAACTCGCTTGCGGCGCGAACCCGCAGGCAATTCAACTGCCTCGCTCCCGGTTTGAAAAGGAATCTCTTGAGTTCAGCTTCAGCGGTTTGAAAACCGCCGCCGCCAATTTTATCCGCGCCCACGGCCCTCCTGCGCGTGGTCACGCCCGTGGCGGTGTTGGGTCCTGCTCGTTGGAGGATTTCGCGGCGAGCTTCCAGGAGGCTATTGTTGACGTGCTGGTCGAAAAGAGCTTCAAAGCGGTCCGGCAGTGCGGCCTGTCTGACCTTGCGGCTGTCGGGGGAGTTGCCGCAAACAGCAGGTTGAGGGAGAGGCTGGCGCAGGAGGCCGCGTCCGCAGGCTTCCGGCTTTATCTGCCGCCCGTACGCTTTTGCACGGACAACGCCGTGATGATCGCTGCCGCGGCCTACCGAATCTGGACGCGTTCCGGCCCACAGGATGGAATGCTGGAGCTGGACGCATTTTCCCGTTAACTCTAGATTTTCATCCGCAGAGCGTTATCGCCGATGCCTGATTTCCTATCACCCGGCGAGTATTTTCACGGGAAAAAATTCCGGCCGCGAAAACACTTCGGGCAGCATTTTCTTGCGCAGCCGGCTACCGCCGCAAGGATCGTTCAAAGCGCCGAACTGACGGAGAGCGATGCCGCCGTCGAGATAGGTCCGGGGCTCGGGGCGCTCACGCGTTTCGTGCTGCCGGGGGTCGGGAGGCTTCACCTGATCGAGGTTGATGGAGAAATGGTTGAGTACCTGCGTGAAAGAATACCTCCGGACAAGGCGGTGATTTACCGGCAGGACGCCCTCTCGTTCGATTTTGCGAACCTCTGCGACAGGGAGGGCAAGCGCCTCATCGTTCTTGGGAACCTCCCCTATAACATAAGCTCCCCTTTGATGTTCCACCTGCTCGCGTGTTTTCCGGCAATCGGGCGAGCTGTGTTCATGGTCCAGAAAGAGGTCGGAATGCGATTTGCCGCCGCTCCAGGCGGCAAAGACTACGGGGTTCTGAGTGTCCTTCTCGGGATTTACTCCAAAGTGCGGACACTGTTCAGCGTCGGGCCCCGCCAGTTCTATCCGCCTCCCAAAGTGGAGTCAATCGTGCTTCGCATGGATTTCGCCGAGGAGCGCCCCCCCGGCCCTGAGTTTGAATTTCTAAGGAAACTGGTCAGCAAAGCCTTTCAGCAGCGCCGAAAAACCCTGGCGAACAGCCTTTCCGGCCTCTTCGGCCTC
>JBEKXG010000636.1:0-2946 GCA_049512295.1 Syntrophobacteraceae bacterium | reverse complement strand
ATTCATTGAAATCCCCCGCGGCGATCTGGAGGGTGCGTTGACCGTTCGGGGCGCCACCCGATCCGTCAAGGGAGCAGTATACATGGACCATAATATCAGTAATGTTCTCCCCGCTTCCTATTCCAGTAATTGGTGCTCGCTGCGAGCTTTTTTCCCGGACTATACGGTCGTCCTCTTAGAGTTCGAATATTTGCCAAAAGCCGGGGGCGGAAGATGGGCCCTTGGATATGTTACGGACAGAAACAAGGTTTTGGGGATATCCACCGGTTACAGGGTTGACAAAAGCGGCGCTTACAAAGCGAAAAGCTGCTCGGTGCCTACCAATTTCCAAATCGACATGTCTGCCGGAGACATGAAATTAAACGGGACTTTCAGCAACGAGGAGTTGTATTGCTGTACCGGCGTTCTTGACGACTTCAACTGGCTGACTCGCAAGGTTGCAAATAGTGTGGCCGGAAATCCGATCATTTTCCGGTTCCGCTCACACGCCGATCTCCTTCTCACAACCCCGGATCGGACATTGCATCTGGAAGGTCCGGCATATTCGGGAATTGTGAGCATGGGGAATTAACTTCCACTGCTGACTTCGCCCCTTGCGCTTTGCAGCGCCTCATCCAGATGGGTCCGGGCCGAAATCATTTCTTCCTCGATTCTCTGAAGAACATGCGGTGGAAGATCCAGGGCGGGGTCTCCCAAAATCTTGCCGAGCGCTTCGGCTTTTTGGGCCAGCTTTGAAATATATCCGCGCCACTTTGGTCCCCCTGTTTCCAGCTCCGGGGCCGCCCCGGCCCGCTCGAGCCCCGCATAATCCGTTATCCGGTCGCCGATTGAGGGCGCTCGCGTATCAAATGCGAATTTCTGTCTCAGGATGTTTGCAAATTCCTCGCTTACGCTCTGTTCGCCGTGCATCACGTAGACCCGCATCTTCGGGTTCTTGAAATGACTAATCCAGTCAAGCAGCCCATTTTGGTCGGCGTGTGCCGATAAGCCGCCAATCGTGAAGACTTTTGCCCGGACAATCACCCTTTCGCCCAGTATTCCGACCATGCGCGCCCCGTCAACGATGCTTCTGCCCAGGCTGCCGGCCGCCTGAAAGCCCACGATCACCAGCGAACATCCGGGCCGCGTCGAAGACGGCCTTGTCACCGGGTCCCTGCGTCTCCGCGTCTGTCTTTACCCCGGTGTCCCTGCCTCCCTGCTTCTGTCCCCTGTTGAGAAACCAATCCAGGAATGGCTGGCAGGGGCAAGTGGTAAATGATATAAGGAGATTTGTCCCGATGTGAGAGGGTTATACATGAGAAGAGAAAAGCTGCTTAAACAGGTGAAACAGGCCATTCATGAGGTGGAGCCCGATGCCGACATTATTCTGTACGGCTCCCGCTCGCGTGGCGACTCCGTTTCTGATTCCGACTGGGATTTTCTGATATTGGTGGATGGGTCTGTGAGTGAAGAACGCACAGATCGGATTCGGGACCGCCTATATGACATCGAGTTGGAGTCCGAATCCGTCCTTTCCTCTATTGTGCGCAGTCGCGATGAATGGAACAGCCCAAGATATCGTTCCTTGCCATTTCATCAAAGAGTAGAGCAAGAGGGCAAAAGACTGTGACGCAAAGTTGACAGGTGATGTTTATGCGAACCTCGCGGAGCGTGGAGATAAGCCTCGCAAATGAAGGGAAAGAGATGGCAAACGGGAAAAGCGGCAAAGGCAAACTCATAGTATTCGGAATCATATTCTGGTACCCGCTAGCGGGCGTGACATACCAGTTTTTGCATTACCTGATCGGACTCAGGCGGCTCGGGTGGGACGTTTACTACGTCGAGGACTCGAGCCGGTGGGTCTTTGATGTCAACGACTTTGAGTTGACGCCCGATGCCTCTGCGAACATCGAGATGGTTGCTCCGGTCCTCGAAAGGTACGGATTTTCCGGAAAATGGGTCTTTCGCGGCGGCTACGAGGGCGGCAAATGCTACGGGATGAGCGAGGCTGAACTGATCAAGCTCTACAGCGAGGCTGACGTCTGCTTCAACGCGACCGCCTCCCAGGAGCTTCGGGAAGAGCATATGTCCATCCCCAGAAGAATTTATGTCGAGAGCGATCCTTTTCACGTCCAGGTAAAGGTATTGGAAGGAGACATTAAGACATTGAACGCGCTTGCCGCGCACGATATCCATTTTTCTTTCGGAGAAAATCTGGGACAGCCCGACTGCGATCTGCCTGTCGATCTTGTGTGCTGGCATCCGACCAGGCAGCCCGTGGTTATGGACCTTTGGGAAAACCCCTTTCCCCTGTCGAAGGATTCGGTCTATTCGACTGTTACTACTTGGAAAAACAAGGGCAAGGACCTGGTTTTCCGGGGCGAGACATACTACTGGACAAAGGACCGGGAGTTTCTCAAGATTATCGACCTGCCGAAGCGCAGACCCGTTGGTTTTGAACTTGCCACGGAAGTGGACGATAAGACGCTGCGGTTCCTTACCGAAAATGGATGGAGGATCAGGCGTTCTCTACCCATCTCCGGGGATGTGGATAAGTACCGGGAGTATATCCAGAGGTCCAGGGGCGAGTTCACGGTTACAAAGGAGCAGGTGGTGCGCCCAAGGACCGGCTGGTTCAGCGACCGGAGCTGCACATTCCTGGCTGCCGGGCGGCCCGTCATAACTCAGGAGACCGGATTCAGCAAGTTCCTGCCCACAGGGAAAGGGCTTTTCGGATTTTTGACGATGGATGAGATTCTGGCTGCCGTCGATGTGATAGAGAGCGATTACGAGGGAAGCTGCAAGGCGGCGCGAGAAATTGCACAGGAATATTTCGCGGCGGAAAAGGTGCTCGGAAAATTAATGTCTGAGGCGGGCCTCGGGTAAGGCCCGCAAAATCTGCCGTGTGACCCCGGCTCTTAAAATGAGATCGATCAGCTTTCTCCCGGAAGATACCGCGCCGCGAGC
>JBEKXG010000635.1:0-2956 GCA_049512295.1 Syntrophobacteraceae bacterium | reverse complement strand
GTGCTGCGGCAGATCGCTAAGCGTAAATCCCTTGCAAGCTTCTTTTTCAGTTCATCGACGAACCTCGATCGCTCTATCTGGGGATTACATCCGCCACAGTACTTGACGCCCACACATCTCATCAGGCAGGTCTTTCGCTTTCTCTCAAAAGTTAAGCGGGAAGCCGGGCATGCGGCGCATCGTCCGATGAGCCGTATCCGCACCGTTCCATCGCCCGAGACCCCAAGCAGTTCGATGTCACGTTTTTTGCCTTTTTACCTTTTTACTTTTGCCTTGGTTCCTTGACGGTCCGGAACGTGGGCTTCCCTCCCTGTGATCCGATTACTCCTGTATCCCGGCCAGTTATTTTGCGAGACTCTTTTTGTGCTCGAGATTGCCCTGGCGGGAGATCATGATCCTCTGAGCCTGAGGTGAACCGGCGCCATGCATCGATTCAGTCCTGTAGCCTACGGCCGCAGTTCCCAGCGTGATGTTCTCGATGAGCCTCAGGATTCGCATCCGGTGTTCGGTAGGGACCGAAGCTACGCCACGGAAATACTTCTCGACCACCTTGCCGATTTCCGGATGTCTCAGGTCTTTCTCGGAGGCCATGGTCACCATGATCCCACCCGCGATATCTTCGGCCAGGCGAGCAATTTCATATGGATAACGGGTAACGTTCTGCTTGCAGACGTTGGCCAACAACATGTTGATCAGGTAGTTTCCGGAGGCCGTTTTGTTGCCTTCGGCCGAACAGGCTATGCCGCAGGCATAAAGAGTCTCATTGAGGTGCATCATTTCGATGAGCTTGTCTTTGATATGGGAAGCCTTCATTGCTCCGTTATAGTCGGCGGCCAGCGCCGCTGCGCCGATCAGTACGTCGCCCACTCCGACCTTGCAGCCACCATAGCTTTGGCGGTGGTATCCGGCGAAACGCTCGACAAGAGCGCCGCTGAACTCATACTCTCCAGCCATAAAAACATCTTCCCACGGGATGAACACGTCGTCGAAGACCATCAGGGCTTCATGGCCCCCGTACTGCCTGTTGCCGACGTCTATCGGGCTACCCTCCAATTTGCGGGTATCGCAGGACTGGCGGCCGTAAATGTAGGAGATGCCCTCCGCATCGGCCGGAGCGACGAAGGAGACAGCGTAATCGGCATCCTCTTTGGCCATGGTCATCGTGGGCATAACCAGAATCCAGTGTGAGTTGATCGCCCCGGTCTGGTGCGCTTTTGCACCGCGTACTATAATGCCGTCCGATTTCCTCTCCGAAATGCGCACGAAGAGATCGGGATCTGCCTGTTTGTGGGGAGGCAATCCACGGTCGCCCTTCGGGTCGGTCATTGCGCCGTCCACCGTTAGATCTTCTTCCTGCATCATCAGGAGGAACTTATTGAAGCGCTCATGGTATTTCGTGCCCAGCTTCCGATCCATCTCGAAGGTGACGCTGTCCACGGCGTTGATCGCGTCCATTCCGACACACCTCTGAAAGCATGCTCCTGACTTCTGCCCTAGAAGGCGCTGCATTTTCACCTTCTTGACCAGATCATCGGTGCTCCTGTGCAAATGGCAGAACCGATTAATTTTGTTACCGGTCAGATGGGAAGTTGCAGTCATGAGGTCTTCATACCGTGGGTCCTGCGCAAGAGCATACGTGAGTTTCACTGAGTTCATCGAAGGCCGGATGATCGGATTATCGACCGGGTTCTTCACGATCTCACCGAGTAAGTAGACCTTCATATTCAATTTGCGCAAGCTCTCTTCATACTGTTCTGCGGTCTTAAGTGGCATGTCTTGTCCTCCTTGGTTTCTTCTTTTCAAATCAACTTTCCTGCGCGAAGGGATCAAAATGATTATGATATCCTGTCGCTCGACTTTGTCAACTTGTGCTATCCATCTGTTATCATTGCCCTAATCCAGTAGACGCAAAGTAGGAGCAAGACTGATGCCAGGAAGGCGAACCTCATGATCACCAGAGAATAACAGCGGCTCTCCCCGATGGTGAATGCTATATGTTTGGAATGACTAATTAATTCCTGCATTAATCCGGCTCGGGCTAAAAGGCTTCGGCGCACAGACGTTCCTCCTGACCACCGAAACAGTTGACATTGCATGCAGGATTGCAGGAACCGGTGCATTTTTGCACAGGCCCGCCGGGCGTCCCCTAAATGGCGGCATACAGGTGAGGCAGACAGGTCAATCGGGGCTGGAATTCAATCTGTAACCCACGCCGTATATTGTGCTGATTATCTCTTTGCCGGGAAGGCACTTTGCTATTTTTTTCCGCAGGTTCTTCACATGGGAGTCGATTGTTCTGTCATAGCCTTCAAAATCATACCCTTGAACGACATTAATCAGCTCGTTTCGAGAGAAAATCCGGTCAGGGCGGCTCAACAGCGTCTTGAGGAGGCTATACTCACAGGGAGTCGGCTTGATCACGGTCCGCCCGGCGAACACCTGGCGGGTTTCCTCGACCAGGACCAACTCTGCGGCGGCGAGCGTCTTTTGGGCATCAGCAGGGCAACAGGTGCGCCTCAGGACCGCATTCACGCGCGCCACAACCTCCCTGGGGCTGAAAGGTTTACAAATGTAATCGTCGGCGCCCAATTCCAGACCGAGCAACCGATCAATTTCTTCGACCCTGGCAGTGATCATTATTATGGGAACATTCGAAAATTGCCTGATCCCGCGACAAACGTCCAATCCATTCGTTCCGGGAATCATGATGTCCAGGAGAATCAGGGTGGGTCGGTTTTGTTTCACATGGGCCAGAACCAAATCTCCGCGATCGAGACACGAAACCCTGTAGCCGGCGCTCACCAGGTAGTCCTTCAGCACTTCCGATATTTTGATTTCATCCTCGACCACCAGGATATCCCGTGTCATTGCCTATCTCCTGACTGAAAGATCCCCTGACCCCGGATGGCGCGGAAAGACCATACTGACTTTCAACCCGTGAGCGGGGGAATTAGCA